>JAZQFU010000022.1:0-2670 GCA_045539675.1 Clostridia bacterium
TATTCCACAGAAAATAAAGTTATAGGTAAAAATACTTTACTTTTATATTCCAATATGTTAAAATTATGGTGCGACAATAACTGAATATTATTACCCCTATATGAGACAATACCTTGGTAAAAGGTGTTTTCTCTTTTTCTCGTATAGGGATTTTAATGGTTATTGTCGCAAACAAACCGGAGGAACACTTTTTCAGCGTAGCTCTTCGGAGTTGCGCTTTTTTTATTAATAGGGGGTATTTTATATGAAAAAGGCTGTTTTGGTGATTGTGGGATTGGTAATTGTTTTAGTATCAATATGGCTTATATATGATGCAAACTGTACCCACGGGGTTTACAGAATTGATATAGAAGCGGAATGTATATCAAATAATTCAGTCGGAAACGAGTGGGAAAAATTGTATACAATGGACGGAAAAGAAATAAGGAGCGGTGAAAAATTAACACTACCATTAAATGAAACTATATCCAAGACTATCGAAGCAACAATAACCGAAATTGACAAAATATCAGACGTAGGCTCAAAAAATATTACATTGGACATAATAAATGGTAATAAGACTTCGGTTGATATAACTGTATATGAAAATGGCGGAAGGTATATCGGGAATACAGCTGAATGGAGAGTAACAGTTTCAGTTAAGCTTATAAAAAAAGTGATGTAAAATTTTTGTTTTTTGTCATTCTGAGTGAAACGAAGAATAGCAAACAACAACACGGTAACGACAATTGCGATTCTTCACTCCGTTCAGAATGACAATAATTTTCCATTTTCAACTTTGAATTTTCAATTTAAAAAGGCGATGTGATTTCTCACATCGCCTTTATGCTATTATTCCTGAGCTTTTTTCTTATAGATTTCGTATCTTTCAGCCAAGTCTTTTTCAGCTTTCTGGAAGAGCTCTTCAGCTGCTTCGGGATAAGCTTTCTTAAGCATAAGATATCTGTTTTCGCCTTCTAAGAATTCTCTTACAGTACCGGTAGGCTCTTTGGAATCCAGGATGAAGGGGTTCTTTCCTTCTTCTTTTAATTCAGGATTATATCTCCATAAGTGCCAGTAACCTGTCTGAACAGCTTTCTTCTCTTCATTGATGGAGTTAGCCATATTACCCTTCTGTTTGATACCGTGGTTGATACAGGGAGCATATGCAATGATGAGAGAAGGTCCGGGATAAGCTTCAGCTTCTTTGATTGCTTTAATAGCCTGGTTCATATTAGCACCGAGAGCAATCTGAGCAACATAAACGTAACCGTATGTTGTAGCAATCATACCAAGGTCTTTTTTCTTAACTCTCTTACCGGAAGCTGCGAATTTAGCAACAGCAGCAGTAGGAGTAGATTTAGAGGACTGACCGCCGGTGTTGGAGTAAACTTCGGTATCAACAACGAAGATGTTGATGTCTTCGCCTGTTGCGATAACGTGGTCGAGACCGCCGTAACCGATATCGTATGCCCAACCGTCGCCGCCGAATGCCCAGTTGGACTTCTTAACGAGGTAGTCAGTTCTGTCGTTAATATCTTTAAGCTCTGCAACAGAGAGGTCTGCGCCTTTAAGAGCTTCAATAACTTTAGCAGCTGCAGCTTTGGAAGCATCAGCATTGTTCATTCCTGCAATCCATTCTTCGAAAGCTTCTTTTAATTCAGCGGATACGCCGTTAGCAATAGCTGTTTCCATCTTGAATTTAAGAGTTTCTCTGATCTTCTTAACAGCAAGAACCATACCGAGACCGAACTCTGCATTATCTTCGAAGAGTGAGTTAGCCCAAGCAGGACCGTGTCCCTTACAGTCTGTGCAGTAAGGCATGCTGGGAGCAGAACCGCCCCAGATGGAGGTACATCCTGTAGCATTGGCAACCATCATTCTGTCACCGAAGAGCTGAGTGATAAGCTTGATATAAGGTGTTTCACCACAGCCTGCGCAAGCACCTGAGAATTCAAGGTAAGGCATTGCGAACTGTGAGCCTTTAACTGTGCCTTTATCAACGATATTATCTTTGATTTCAACTGTCATAGCGTAATCCCAGTTAGCACTGTCGGAAGCCATAACATCATCAAGAGGTTTCATTGTAAGACAGCCTTTAGGACAGGTATTTACACAAACACCGCATCCGAGACAGTCAGCGGGGCTGACCTGAATTCTGTATGTGAGACCTTCAAAGCCGGGGCCTTTAGCTGCAACTGTGTCAAAGCCGGCAGGCTTAGCAGCTTCTTCTTTTTCGTTTAAGAGGATAGGTCTTATAGCAGCGTGAGGACATACAAGTGAACACTGGTTACACTGTAAGCAGGTATCTTTATCCCAAACGGGAACGGAAACTGCAACAGCACGTTTTTCATAACGTGAAGTACCCTGCATAAATGTACCGTCTTCAATACCGTCAAATGCGCTTACGGGGAGAGTGTTACCCTTCTGAGCGCTGATGGGTTCAACAATCTTTGTAATAAATTCAGGTTTATTGGGATCGATAGCTTTTTCTTCGTCTTTAGCATCTTTCCAGGAAGCAGGAACAGTAACCTTAACGAGAGCATCGAGAGCTAAATCAACTGCTTTGCAGTTCATTTCTACGATTTCAGGACCTTTCTTACCATAGGTCTTTTCGATAGCTTCTTTCAAGAGACCGATAGCCTTTTCCATGGGGATAACTTCAGCAAGCTTGAAGAATGCGGACTGCAT
>JAZQFU010000023.1:0-2469 GCA_045539675.1 Clostridia bacterium
GATAATCCGTATAGAGATGCAATAAAAAAGGTAAGCGGAAGCGGCTTTATGAAGGGTGACGGAAAGGGATTATTTAATCCCGATGCAGGAATAAAGGAAATTGATGCTCTGGTTACTCTGCTTCGTGTTCTCGGATATGATGAATATGCCGGTTATCTGGGAGGCTATCCCACAGGCTATATTTCAGCAGCAAAAACAACGGGTATAACCTCGGGTGTGTCCGCAATATCACTGTCCGAAAATATAAAGCCAAAGAAGCTGGCAATTCTTTTGAAGAATATGCTTAATGAGAGAATGTATGAGATTTCATCAGTGGGTACAGACGGATATTCTCTTGAGCTTTCAGATAAAACCTTTCTTTCTGCTTATTACGGTATTAAAAAGGTTGAAGGAATTATGACAGCCGGAACCAATTCAACTCTTGAAAGAATTGCTGAGGCAGGCGGAGTTGTTATCGGAGACAGATTTATTCTGACCGATTCAGAGGAATACGATATTTTCCTCGGCTATCATGTTGAGGCTTATTATAACGATGAAACTGATAAAATGATATATTTGTCATTAACAGACAAAAATAAAACATTTACGGTAAGCTCCGAGGATTATTTGAGAATCTCGGGTACTGAAATATATTATGAAAAGGGAAATAATATTTCAAGTGTGAGTTACTCAAAGGATGCACATATTCTTTATAATAACAGAGCTGTTCCTGCGGATGATTTCAGCCTGAAGCTTTTTGATATTAAAAACGGTGATATAACCCTTATAGATAACAACCGTGACGGAAAGTACGATATTGTTTCCATAAACGAATTCAGAACATTTATTGTTGATAATGTTGATTCTGTGAATATGAGAATTGATTTCAAATACGGCGATAAAAGTATCGGAAGGGAAGAGCTTGAAAAAAAGGTTATATTTGAAAAGGACGGACTTACAGACTTGACCTGGCTTCACGAGTGGGATGCTCTTGATGTTAAATTCGATGCAAGCGGCAGTGTTGTTTCCATATATCGTGCAGGTAAGCTTGAAACGGTAGTTGCAGAAAGCATTTCCCTTGACGGTAAGGAAAGTTCAATTACCCTTAATGACGGCAGAGTTATAAGGATTGCGCCTCAGGCACTTTCAAGATTCGGTAACGGAAATTTCAAATTGGGCGAGGCATATCTTTTAAGCACCAATAAGGATGGATTTGCAGTTGCCTGGACAACCACAAATGACCGTCAGATTGCGGCAATTATGGATATAAAGGAAGTCGGCAGCTTTGAAAAGGATGTTTATCTTAAGTATTATACATCCGGAGGAGAGCTTAAAACGGTTAAGCTGGGTAAATATTTTACCGTTAACGATGAAAGAAAGAATCTTACCAATCCGGCTGACAGAGAATATGTTCTTTCAGAATTGAAAAAGGCTGTTAATAATCTTGTGGAAATGAAATTCGACAAAGCAGGTATGCCGGTAGCTGTTGATATTATGGAGGTCTGGTTCGACAAATCAATTGACGGTGTAAGCGGCGGAAGAACCTATTCCAACAATGCGGTTATAGCAAATAAATCCGGAACCAAGGGCATGGTATATTACTTTAAAAAGGGCGCGCCCAGACTCACAATCCCGGTGGGGATTGATACCAATGATTTAAGAAATTATTCTGCAAGAACGGCAAGCTCGTATCCCAATGCAGAAAGTATTCATGTCACTAAGATGTATAGAAAAAGAGGAAGCACCTCTCCCGAAGCGGATGCAACCATTGATTACAGAACCTCAGCCTCATCATCAAGTGCCGGTTTTTCCAATTATTATGAGCAGCCCTCGCTGATATCCTCTGTTTCAAAGGTATATGATGCTGATGAGGGAACTGTTTATACAAAGGTTATCTATTTCCATTCAGGTGCAGAAAGAGTCGGATACGCAGATGATGAAGAGGTTATCAACAATCTTCATCCCGGAGATCTTGTTAATCTTGAGGTGAATGATCGTTCACGGATTGAGGCAGTCAAGGTTTATTTTGACGGTCACGGTGATGAAAAGAAAATTCTCGCCGGAGGAAACGGTAATACGGGTGCATCCATATACGGATATTACAGAAGTGTTTACGGTATTGCCTATGACGTGGAGAGTGCATATTATACCATTCTTCCCGAAGCGGCAGATGGAGAAGAAGTAGAAATAGAGCCTCACAGATTCGCTGATAATATTTATGTTTTTGAGAAATCAAGGGATAAGGCAAGGCTGGGAAGCGTTGACGATATTATAGGCTATAACAGAGATCCCGAAAATGCTTCTCATATATATGCATATTCCTCTCTGTTTTACGATTATGTAATTGTTATATATAAATAAGGGAGAAAGAGCGATGGCAAGAAAAGTAAGGATTGCAACAATGAGCGGGGAAGTTTTAAGCTTTCCCTATGAGCAGGGGCTTGATAATGCGGTGGAAAATATAATTTCATACTGGGGGAAAAAGCTTTC
>JAZQFU010000024.1:0-3494 GCA_045539675.1 Clostridia bacterium
CCTTACAAAGGCGGTATTCGTTTCCATCCCTCCGTTCACCTCTCCCTTATCAAGTTCCTCGGTTTCGAACAGACCTTCAAAAACAGCCTTACCTCTCTTCCCATGGGCGGCGGTAAAGGCGGCAGTGACTTCGATCCCAAAGGCAAGTCCGACGGCGAGATCATGCGTTTCTGCCAGAGCTTCATGACCGAGCTTGCAAAACATATCGGTCCCGATACCGACGTTCCCGCAGGAGACATCGGAGTAGGTGCAAGAGAAATCGGTTATATGTTCGGTCAGTATAAGAGACTCCGTGACGAATTCACCGGAGTGCTTACCGGAAAATCCATCTGCTACGGCGGTTCTCTCGCAAGAAAAGAAGCTACCGGCTTCGGTCTTTGCTATTTCACCGAGGATATGTTAAATACCAACGGAAAATCCTTCAAGGATTCCACAGTTGTTATCTCCGGTTCAGGTAACGTTGCAATTTATGCCGCAGTTAAAGCTACTGAGCTTGGCGGTAAGGTTGTTGCTCTTTCCGACTCCAACGGATATATCTACGATCCCGAAGGTATAGACATTGATGCTGTTAAGCAGATTAAGGAAGTTGAAAGAAAGAGAATCAAGGAATACCTCAACTACCGTCCCAACGCAACCTATACCGAAGGCTGCAAAGGAATCTGGACAATCAAATGCGACATCGCTCTTCCCTGCGCAACTCAGAACGAGCTTGACCTTGAAGGTGCAAAGGCTCTCGTTGCAAACGGATGCTACTGTGTATCCGAGGGTGCAAATATGCCTACCTATCCCGATGCTGTTGAATACCTTATGAATAACGGCGTATTCTTCGGCCCCGCAAAAGCGGCTAATGCAGGCGGCGTTGCAACCTCAGGTCTTGAAATGAGTCAGAACAGCGCAAGATTAAGCTGGACCTTTGAAGACGTTGATAGCAGACTTAAGGGAATTATGCATAACATTTATAAGAGCGCATATGAAGCTTCCGAGCTTTGCGGCTGCCCCGGAAATATGGTTATCGGTGCCAATACCGCAGGCTTCTTGAAGGTTTATGAAGCTATGAAGTTCCAGGGTGTTGTATAAAAAACATTCTGAATATCAAAAGGCTGAACGCAAAAAGCGTTCATCCTTTTATATCTTAATACATACATCAGAGCCTTCTTATATGGAAGCCCCCGTCCGCATTTATAACCTGCCCGATTGAATAGTCAAAGCAACCGCTCAGAAGCGCCTTAACACATCCGGCGATATCCCCGGGCTCACCCATTCTTTTTGTGGGAAGAAGCCCTCCTTCTATCATATCCTCATATTTTTTAAGCACGCCGGAGGTCATATCGGTTTTGATGATTCCCGGGCGAACTTCAAAAACGGGAATTCCGTATTCCGCAAGCCTGTCTGCAAAAAGAGTGGTTACCATTGCTATTCCCGCTTTGGAAATACAATACTCCCCTCTTGCGGTTGATGATGCATATGCAGAGCAGGAGGAAATATTGACGATTCTCGGATTATAATCCGAAAGCCCTTTCCCCTGCATTTCAATCATAAGATTGGCAAAGCTCTGGCACATAAAAAAGGTGCCCTTGAGATTTATTGAAAGGACTCTGTCAAAGCTTTCCTCTCCAACCTCAAGAATATCCGTTCTTACCTCGGGAGCAACCCCCGCATTATTAACCAGAGCATCCAGCCTTCCGTATTTCTCAACAATATATTCCTTCAGACGCTCTTTATCGCCTTCATCGGTTATATTGCATTTAACGTAATCTATGCCGTCATTTCTTTCTATCTGCCGGGTAGCGCACCCAATTACCGTATATCCCTCATCAAGAAGACATTTTGCGATTCCTTCGCCTATTCCTCTTGAAGCACCTGTTACCAATGCCGTTTTCATATTATACCCTCCAATAATTTTTTATAATATTACCACATTTTCATTGCAGTGTCAATAATCATGTTCATTGAAAATTAACAAGTTTTTTTGAGATTTTGATTGACTTTTTTAAATAAAAATGGTATCATCATCTTGTTGCCTTAACAATTCATAAATGCTTACATAATGCAAAACACGGCAAATACCAAACAGGAGATGAGTATTATGAGAAAACAGAGTGCAAAGGATATTGAGGGTGCTTTTCTTAAGCCTGCCTTCACGTATCTGGTAAAAAATGGACTGGAAAACACTTCAGTAAGAGAGCTTTGCAAGGAAATGGATGTTTCCTACGGCAGTATTAACTACTGGTTTGAAGGCAAAGATGATATTTACATCAGCGTTGTTAAATACGGAACCGAAAAGGTTGTATCGGCTCTGATTGAAAAATCTGCCGCCGCTATGAAGAATCCCAAGGATTTCTTTGATAACTATCTTAATGAGCTTGATAACGTTCTTATGGAGCTTCGACTTATTTTTCAGGTTACCTCAAGCCCTATTTACGGCGAACGTATGAGAGAAAAATCCAAAGAGCTTTTCCCGCTTTACGGAAAATTCATTGACGAGCTTTCAAAGGTATTCAATTGCGAGCCTGAGGTTGTTGCCCCTGTTGTTTATCTTCTTATTGCAGTCACCTCTGACTACGTTGTATGGGAAGACCGCCCTGTTGCTGAAATTCAGCTTCAGTATTTATATACAATACTTTCAGAAAAGCTTAAGTAAGTTAAAATTCCCTTTATGCTGCAGCATAAAGGGAATTTTTATATAATGCCCGGGGCATAATAATCATAAAGGAAGTGATTTTATGACTCACGATACAGTTGAGCTTTTAAAGGAATGCAATGCGGGAATAAAAATGGCAATCTCCGCTCTTGATGACGTGCTTCCACATATTTCGGAAACAAATCTTGAAAAGCTTATTTCCGATTCAAGAGAAGAGCACGAAGAGCTGCAGAATGAGGTTTATCTTCTTCTAACGAAGCTTGGCGAAAGCGGAAAGAATCCCAATCCCGTGGCAAAAATGATGGAGCATATGAAAACAACCTTCAACCTGACCTTCAACGAGGATGACCGCACGGTTTCCGAAATAATAGATAACGGCTGCCGAATGGGAACCGACTCTATGAGAAAATATCTTGATAAGTATGCCGGTGCCGCACCCGAAGCAAAGGAAATAGCAGGAAAGCTCATTGGAATTGAAGAAAGACTTTCGGATAAACTGGAAAACTATCTTTAAAAAAAGAGGATGAATCACCATCCTCTTTTTCTTTCTTCTGATAACAGTGCCAAAAAAGGTATGTCCCCAAATGGCTAATCTTATAATCCGAGTTCCTTATGTCTCTTGTTGTAAAGCTCTGCGAATTCGTTTGCGCCAAGCTGTTCAGCTTTCTTAACCCATTCATCCCATGCCTTATCACCGGTATTCTGACCGATAATATAGTTAAACATGAATACTTCAAATTCCTTACTTAAAGCTGTTTTGAGGTCTGCGGCTCTTGAAACATCGTCGCCAACAAAGGTAACAACGGGGTTTTCGGGCTCAAGGCCGTTGCATTTTTCTACCCAATCCTGAGCT
>JAZQFU010000025.1:0-5589 GCA_045539675.1 Clostridia bacterium
CTTACCGACAGGGTTTCACGGCGTTTTGACGATGCCAAGGCAAGCCTCAAGCCTGCAGGAACCATTTATGAAAACGTGAAAAAAATCTATCGCAAAAGTGAAGACGAAAGAGCCGGCGAGAGGCTTTATGATTCCCTTTCAAAATCCCTTTTCTCGGGAAAAACGGGTAATTCGGATAAAATACGCCGCCTTTTTCTTTCCGCAATCACCCCCGACGGTCTTGTATGTCTGGCAGATAAGACCCTTTCGGAATATGAGCTTACGGTGCTTGATTCCTTCAGCGGCGATTTATCTTCACGTCTTACTGAAAGACTTCTCGCAGAAGCCTCGGAGCGCGGTATTTATGCGGAAGCTTTTTATTGCCCCCTCTCTCCGCGCGATAAGATAGACCACATTGTTTTTCCTGAGCTTAACCGTGCAGTCACCGTATCAAATTCCTATCATCCCTCCGGCAATGATGGTAAAAGAGCGGATGTTTCCCGATGCTACTACGAGGGAATTGATAAGGGAGCAATAAGCCGTGCCATGGAAACCGCAGACCTGCTTATTGCAAAAGCGGTGACAAAGCTTGCCGGCGCAAGAGCGCTTCATTCCGAGCTTGAAAAAATCTATGCTTCCGCAATGGATTATGCCGCAATGAATGACTATGCATTAAAAACCGTTAATATTTAAAATTCCATTGACTTTTCACCTTATAAATGGTAAAATTGTAGTAATGTATAGAATTGTGTCCTGAGCGGGCGGAGATTCTGTCCGTTCAGGGACGATTATAAATTAATCGTCAAAATAATAATGCACGTTCAACCGTGCGTCGGAGGATTATTATGCTTGACTACATAAAAAATGAGATATTTCCT
Source organism: Clostridia bacterium (assembly GCA_045539675.1). Lineage (GTDB taxonomy): Bacteria > Bacillota > Clostridia > UMGS1840 > HGM11507 > JAZQFU01. The sequence goes on from JAZQFU010000025.1 coordinate 858, forward strand.
CATTTTTGCCCGGGCAAAAAGATTCTTAATATAAAAACTCTTAATTCGGGTCATATAAACAACACGTTCTGCATTGAAACCGAGGATATAACCTACGTTCTTCAGCAAATCAATAAAAATGTTTTCAAAAAGCCTCTTGAGGTTATGAGCAATATTATAACCGTAACCGAATACCTTAAAAAGAAAATTGCTGAAAACGGCGGAGATGTAGAAAGAGAAACACTCACTTTTATAAAGGCAGATAACGGAGATTACTGCTATATTTCCCCCAAGGGCGAATATTTCAGAATGTATATATATATATCCGATGTAACAACCTATCAGATTGTTGAAAAGCCGGAGCATTTCCGCTATGCCGCAATTGCATTCGGAAAATTCCAGAATATGCTGAGCGATTTTCCCGCCTTCAGACTTCACGAAACAATCGAAAACTTCCACCATACTCCTCTTCGTCTGGCAGCTCTTGAAAGGGCAATAGCAGAGGATAAAATGGGAAGAGCAAAAAATGTGGCTCCGGAAATTGAATTTGCTTTAAAAAGAAAGCCGGAATCGGGAATACTTATTGATGCTATTGCCAAGGGCGAAATCCCTGTAAGAGTAACTCATAACGATACCAAGCTTAACAACGTGCTGATTGATAACAAAACCCAGCAGGCAATCTGCGTTATAGATCTTGATACGGTTATGCCGGGCTCCATGCTTTACGATTTCGGCGATTCAATCCGTTTCGGCACCAATCCGGTAGCGGAGGATGAGCCTGATACCTCAAAGGTTGTTATGGATATGGAGCTTTATAAGGCGTATACCGAAGGCTTCCTCTTCGAGCTCAGAAATTCAATAACTCCGAACGAGCTGAAGCTTCTTCCTCTTTCCGCAAAGATTATGACTCTTGAATGCGGAGTAAGATTCTTAACCGATTATCTTGAGGGAGATATCTATTTTAAAACCAGCCATGCAGACCAGAATCTTCACCGTGCACGTACCCAGTTCAAGCTGGTTGCGGATATGGAGCAGAATATGAGGCAAATGGAAAGAATCGCATACGATTCCATGAAATAAAATATATCGTAAAAACCGCTTCTGCGGTTTTTATTTATGTGAAGGGGCGCACTTTATGAAAAAGCTTTTTTTGATTTTACTTTCAGCTTCAGTATTTCTTTCAGCCTGTGTCAAAGAAGAAAAGGCAGTTCCCGCAGTTAATCCCGGCATCCCCGAAAAGGAAACCGTAACTCTTTTCGCACTTGGAGATAATCTTCTTCATATGCCGGTTGTAAACAGCGGAAAAAAAGAGGACGGCTCCTATGACTACAGTCACATTTTCAGGGCACTTCAGCCTGAAATAAAAAATGCCGATATTGCAGTTATAGGTCAGGAAACCGTTTTTGCCGGTAAGGAATACGGATATTCCGGGTATCCGCTTTTCAATTCTCCGTCAGAGATGGGCGATACCCTTGTAAAAGAAGGCTTCGATGTTATTCTGCATGCTTCAAATCACGTTATGGATAAAGGCACAAAGGGAATTGAAAACACACTTGAATTCTGGGATTCTCACCCGGAGGTTTCGGTTCTCGGAATCAATAAATCCGAAACTGAAAAGGAAAGGCTGAAAATTATCAAGGTGAAGGGTGCTGAAATTGCACTTTTAAACTATACCTACGGCACCAACGGAATTCCCGTACCGCAAAGCAAAAGCTATCTTGTAAATATAATTGACCGTGATAAAATCAGAAGGGATTCGGAATTTGCAGAAAAGCACGCAGATTTTACCGTTGCATTTATGCATTGGGGCACCGAATATTCCTTAAAGCCCGATGATTCCCAGAAAAGCTTGGCAAAGGAAATGTGCGAATGGGGTGTTGACGTTATAATAGGCTCTCATCCTCATGTTATCGAGCCCTTTGAAATTATAGAATCCGAAAACGGAAATACCGCGCCGGTTTATTATTCTCTGGGTAATTTTGTTTCAAGACAGCTTGAAGCCGTGAATCTTCTGGGCGGTGCCGCAAAAGTGACTCTTACCTTTGACGGAAAGCATATGAAGGTTGAAAAGGCTGAATTTATGCCTGTTGTTACCCATTATAACAGAGCATACCGTGATTTTACCGTATATCCCCTAAAAAGCTATTCCGATTCACTTGCGGCAGAGCATGGCGTTTCCGCTCATGACGGAGCGGTTTCGGTAGAAAGATTCCGCAAAATCACAGACAAAGTATTTGAAGGCTACGATAAATCGATTATTGACTACTGATGTATTTCTTACGGAGGAATAATGAATATTAAGCTCAGCGACCATTTCACCTACAGCAAATTGATTCGCTTTACCATCCCCTCGGTTATAATGATGATATTCACATCGGTTTACGGAGTGGTAGACGGACTTTTTGTTTCCAACTACGCAGGCAAAACCGCCTTTGCGGCAGTTAATCTTATTATCCCCTTTCTTATGATATTCGGAGCAATCGGATTTATGATAGGAACCGGAGGAACGGCACTTGTTTCCAAAACTCTGGGGGAAGGAAACCTGAAAAAAGCCAACGGAATTTTTTCGATGCTTGTATACGTAAGCATTATTTCCGGATTTCTTTTTTCCATGACGGGACTTTTCTTTCTTGAGCCTGTGGCAAGATTTATGGGGGCTGAAGGAGAGCTTCTTCACGGCTGCCTCATTTACGGAAGAATTCTTCTTCCCGTAACCGTTGCTTTTATTTTGCAAAATGTTTTTCAGGTATTTCTTGCGGCAGCGGAAAAGCCGGTGCTGGGTCTTGTTATTACGGTTATTTCCGGAATAACAAATATTATTCTCGACTGGGTTTTCGTGGGAATTTTTAAAATGGGAATTCCCGGAGCCGCAATTGCAACGGGCATAAGCCAGATTGTCGGCGGATTTATTCCCCTTATTTATTTTTCTTTTCCAAATTCAAGCCTTCTTAGGCTGGGCAAGCCCGATTTTGATAAAAAAGCTCTTTTTAAAACCTGCACAAACGGTTCCTCGGAAATGATGACAAACCTTTCCATGTCTCTGGTGAGTATGCTTTATAATATTCAGCTTATGAAAATGGCAGGTGAAAACGGCATTGCCGCCTACGGCGTTGTTATGTATGTGAACTTTATTTTCGTTTCGCTCTTCATCGGATATTCGGTAGGAACAGCTCCCGTTATCGGATTTCATTACGGTGCGGGCAATACAGACGAGCTTAAAAGCCTTAAAGGAAAAAGCTTCGTTATAATAGGTATTTCAAGCCTTTTTATAACTCTTGCGGCAGAGCTTCTTGCCCATACGGTTTCAAAGCTTTTCGCAGGCTATGATCCTGTGCTTTTTGAAATGACAAAGCGTGCTTTTATGCTTAATTCCATATCCTTCCTTTTTACGGGACTTAATATTTTTGCTTCTTCATTTTTTACGGCACTTAATAACGGACCGGTTTCTGCAATAATCTCTTTTGCAAGAACCCTGCTTTTTCAGGTGATTTCGGTTCTCTCCCTTCCCCTGATTCTTAAGCTTGACGGAATCTGGCTTTCGGTGGTATTTGCAGAGCTTCTTGCCCTTGGGGTTTCAGGATATTTTATTATAAAGCTGCAATCCAAATACAAATATTAAATACTAAAGCCTGCACGCCGTAATCCTTTGTTTTGAAAATTAAAAGGTCGCAGCAATTCGCTGCGACCTTTAACGTCGGATAATGTAGGGCAGGAGCTCGCTCCTGCCGTGTTGTTTGAAATTATGATTATATAAATATAATTTGTCATAATAACATATTTGTCAATTTCAATTGTTTTATACCTGTTTTCCGGAGCCGATAACTGCTCTTCTGCAATTTTTCCGTTCTGAGACAAAACCGTTTCGGCAGGAGTAAGCCCCTGCCCTACAACACTGCAGAATACCCCCTTTTACCTTTTTACATCATAAAAAACATTTTACCTCTGTTCAGAATATTCTCTCACATCTTATATATAAAAACATATCATTTTCATCAAAAACAAGCTCAAGCTCATAACCATCGTTTTTCCATATTCTCAGAGTATTTTTTCCGGCAGAAGCTTCTTCCTGCTCTTTGCCGAGCATCTGTTTTATTTCAGTATAATGCTTCCCCTTAAAACGGTTATCCTTCTTTTTTATCGCACATACCGTCTTTATGACAGTCAAAAGAAAAACAATAAAAGTAATAATAATAATTGCAATATCTGTGTTATTCATTCTGATTCTCCATATACTAATTATCGCAGTACTATTATATGACAATATGTCATAATTGTCAATCATAAATATGACATAATGTCATTGAGGTGATATTTTGGAAAACAGATTAAGACATCTGAGAAAAAAGAAGGGAATCACTCAGATTTCACTTCAGATGCAGACGGGTATTGAACAGGCATTGCTTTCAAAATATGAAAACGGAGAAAGGGTTCCCCCAACGGAAACCCTTATAAGACTCGCTGATTTTTATAATGTCAGCATTGACTATATTTTGTTAAGAAGCGATAATCCGGAAATCAAATAGATCAGACGCAGTTACAGAGCTTGCCACAGCGGTGGCAAAAAAGAGGAAGAAAAAACGTGGTTCGGATAACTACTGTCACGCTAGCCATCGGAAAGCTGAACCTCCAAAAAAGCCTTCCCCTGTGGGAGGGGAAGGTGCCGAGGTACGAGGCGGATGAGGTGGTATAATAAATCATGAAAACGTGATATCACAGAAATGCTCACTATAATTCTATAATAACATCCGATATT
>JAZQFU010000026.1:0-24405 GCA_045539675.1 Clostridia bacterium
GGCCTCCGACTTAAGTGAGGGCACACGTCTTTTTACCGACATTTTGTGTGAAGTAGCGTCGAAGATTTTTATACCGCTTACAGTAGGCGGCGGAATAAATACGCTCGACGATTTTGACCGAGTGCTTAAATGCGGAGCAGATAAGGTAAGCGTTAATTCCGGAGCAATAAGGAATCCCAATCTTATAAGCGAGGCGGCAAAGCGCTACGGTAACCAATGCGTTGTTATTTCTGCCGACGTTAAAAGGCTTGACGGTCAGTTCACAGTCTTTTCAAAGGGCGGAAGAGAAAACACGGGAATGGAAGCGATTTCCTGGATTAAAAAATGCGTTGAGCTTGGTGCGGGAGAGGTTGTGCTTAATTCTATAGATACAGACGGAGTTAAAAAAGGCTTCGACCTTGAGATGCTTGAGGCAGTATGCAATGCGGTGAACGTGCCCGTTATTGCTTCGGGCGGTGCAGGCAAAAGCGAGGATTTCATAACTCTCTTCAACACTCTGCCAAAGGTTGATGCAGGACTTGCGGCATCAATATTCCATTTTGGCGAAGTCAATATAAACGAACTGAAAATGCTTCTTAAAGAAAACAATATACCTGTAAGAATATAAAGGAGAATCGAAATGCTTGATATAACAAAGCTTAAATTTGACGAAAAGGGACTTATTCCCGCAATCGTTGTAGACAGTATAACAAAAAAGGTGCTTACTCTTGCATATATGAATGAGGAAACACTTAAAATTTCAATGGAAAAGGGTCTCACCTGCTTTTACAGCCGTTCAAGACAGGAAATCTGGCTTAAGGGAGAAACAAGCGGAAACTATCAGCATATTGTTTCCATAACCGCAGACTGCGATATGGATGCTCTTGTTGTGGTTGTTGAAAAAGACGGTCCCGCCTGCCATACAGGCTCGGATTCCTGCTTCACCAATCCCGTGTTTGAAAGTGATGAGCTTCAGGAATTTTCTTATGAAGGTCTTATGGAGCTTATAAAGGGCCGTAAAACCGACAGAAAGGAAGGCTCTTATACCACTTATCTTTTCGACAAGGGAATTGATAAAATCTTAAAGAAGGTGGGTGAAGAATGCACCGAGGTTATAATCGCAGGCAAGGCAGATGATAAAAAGGAAACAATTTATGAAATTGCAGACCTTGCTTATCACGTTATGGTGCTTATGACCGAAATGGGAATTTCAACTGAAGATATTCACAGAGAGCTTGCTTCAAGACACGTTATTGATAAAAAAGTAAAGCAGGAGAAGATGACAAATTGAGATACACAGACTTACACGTTCATTCAACCTACTGCGACGGAAAATCCTCCATTGAGGAAATAATTCTCTCGGCAATTGAAAAGAATATGAAGTGCATCGGAATTTCTTCCCACAGCTATACAGATTTCGACCTTAGCTACTGTCTGAAAAAAGAACGCTACAATGAATACATTTCCGAGGTAAAGGCATTAAAGGAAAAATATAAGGATAAAATAACCGTTCTTTGCGGAATAGAGCAGGATGTTTATTCAGATGCTTCCATAGACGGATTTGACTACGTTATCGGCTCTGTTCATTATTTCAAAACATCTGAGGGATACCTCCCCATTGATTCTTCCGAAGAGGAATTTAAGCTTGCTCTTGAAAATCACTTCAAAAATGATCTGAAGGCGCTTATCAGAAATTACTTTACCGGAGTAAGACTTCTTCCTCACCGTGTTAAGCCGGATATTATCGGGCATTTCAATCTGATTTCAAAATATAATGAGGGATTTAAGATTTTTGATGAAAATGATCCCTATTTCATTAAGGAATATACCGATACAATAGATTCACTTCTTCCCTATCAAATTCCATTTGAGGTGAATACGGGAGCAATTTCAAGAGGATACCGAAGCTTTCCTTATCCCAATGAGGAAATGATAAAATATATAACTGCCTGTGGCGGAAAGCTGGTTTTTTCAAGCGACAGCCACCATGCAAAAAATCTTTGCTTCCAATTTGATGAATGGAAGGAATATTTTGATAAGCTTGGAATAAAGATTGAGAATTTTGAGAAATAAACTTAAAAACCCCTGCAAACCTTTCTGATTTGCAGGGGATTATTTTAATTTTAATAGCCTTTTATAAGGAATGCTGAAGAAACTCCCGCATACCATCCGCCGATGCTCATCTGACCAACGAATGGAATTCTTTCTTCCGAAAGCTCGGGAAGGGAGTCAATTCTGCCCTCAAGATAATCATCAATTCGCTTTATGGCAGTTTTGATTCTTTCTATCTTACCGCCGTATCTTGTATCTGCTATTTCAAAACCGAAGGGCCGGTAGGATTTATGCCAGAGGGAATAATGAATTTCCTTAAGCTTTGAATATTCCACGGAAAGCTCGGGAAGAAGCTCGTGAGCTGCTTCGGAAAGAAGTGTCTTATCCTTTTCATATCCGTTATAAAGCTTATTGACAAGCTCCATTCTTAAGCCTGCAACTCTGCATACAGCAGCAACATAGCTTAAGTGCTCAGAAAGAGGGCCTTCATTTTCCGCAAGCTTTTCGTATTTTGCAGCAAGCTCACCGTATAATCCGCTGAAATCGTTTTCTTTCATTTCATAATCTGCAAGTCCGCAAAGGATATCATTATAAATAATCTGCTTTACCGAAATGCTGGGCTTATCCTGATTATAGCTTTTTCCGAGGGGATAAAGAGCTGTTGAAATATCTTCAATATCGGAATACTTAAATCCGAAAAGAAGCATAAGCTTTTTATCGGTTTCTTCCTCGCTTATCTCTGCATTATAGGAATGCTCGCCATAAAGCACGCAACCGGGAAGGCTGAACATAACATCTGTTTCGCATCCGTCATCTCCCCACATGGTTGCATAAACATCCTTTATTCCTTCACGTTTACAAACGTTAAGACCTGCATTGGTGGAAACCAGGGTATGTCTGTAATCAGGGAGAGTTCCTGCCCAGAGCCAGATGCCGCCGGCAAAAACAATTTTATCGGTAAGCTGCTTATGCTTTTTAATCATAAGCTCGTAATCTGCTTCCTCTTTATGATAATAATCCCAGTATGTAAGGCTTATGCCTTCGGGAAGAAGCTCTTTAACAAATTCCTTAATGATAGCATTTTCATCGTAATAGTTTCCTGTTTCGGAAGCGAGTCTGAAATACATATCACTCCAGATCATAGGCTCGAAATTATACTTATCTGTAAGCTTTTTAACCTTGGTAAGATGATCGCAGAAAACCTCCGTGCCGTCTTTATAACCGTATTTAATAAGATAATTACCGGTTCCGATTCCCCATGCTTCGTCCATTCCGATATGGATTTTTCTGGTTGTAAAGCATTCGGAAACTACCGCAAGAAGCTTATCTATGAATATAAGGCTTTCTTCCTCTCCTGCCATGATAACGGTAGGAGTATCCTTCATATTTTCGGTTTCTTTCCATTTCAGATACTGCTCAAAATGACCGAGAGTCTGAATGCAGGGAATAAGCTCAACACCGTATTTTAACCCGTAGGCATCCATTTCTTTAAGATCTTCCTTCGAATATCTTCCCCTCATATAACCGAAGTAAGGAAGCCCTTCAACCTCAAAAACATCCTCCATATAAAGCATAAGAGCGTTAAGTCCGCAAAGAGCCATATATTCAATATATTCCTTAACGGCATCGACCGTCATAACCCCTGCGCGGGACATATCCAGCATAACGCCTTTTCTTTCAAACTGCTCTTTTTCTTCTATTTCCCTGTCTTCCCCATCCGCAATAAGCTCTGCGGCAAGAAGAAGTGAACGGTAAAGCTGTGAATCATTTGCATAGGTAACTGAAATAACGTTTCCATTTTTTGAAACCTTAAGTAAATCTCCCTCGTTGAACAGGATTTCATACCCGTCGCATGAAGGAATTAAAAGCTTGTTCCACAAACGGGAAAGCTGTTCTTTTTTAGATTCTGCTCCGATAAACTGCATAATTTTTCTCCTTTTCGAAATTTATAAGGACAATTTTTTTTATTATAGCATATTTCTTTTCAATATTCTACCCTTTTTATTAAATTATTTAAAAAAGTTTTTCATTATGAAATTACGGATACTTTTCTTCTGATTGACAATCACTTCCTGCTAATGTATAATTGAACTATATTAACCACGGAGGATTTGATATTATGGGATATAATGGGAAAAAATTAGGCTTCGGATGTATGCGGCTTCCTATGAAGGATAAAAAGGTTATCCGTGAGGAATTCAGCCGTATGATTGATACCTTTATGGAAAAGGGGTTTAATTATTTTGATACTGCCCACGGCTATCTTGACGGAGAAAGCGAGCTTGCACTCAGAGATTGCCTTACTGAAAGATACCCGAGAGAAAGCTATATTTTAACAAACAAGCTTTCAACTAATTTCTTTTCAAAAAAAGAGGATATTATTCCTTTTTTTGAAAAACAGCTTGAATGCTGCGGTGTGTCTTATTTTGACTATTATCTTATGCACGCACAGGATAAGGAGCTTTACGAAAAGTATAAGAAATGCGAAGCCTACGAAACCGCTCTTGAGCTTAAGGCACAGGGAAAATTCAGACACTTCGGAATCTCCTTCCACGATAAGCCTGAGCTTCTTGAAAGAATCCTTACGGAATACCCCGAAATCGAAGCGGTTCAGATTCAATTCAACTATGCGGATTATGAAGACCCTGCAGTTGAATCAAAAAACGTATATGAAATATGCAGAAAATTCGGCAAGGATATAATCATTATGGAGCCGATAAAGGGCGGAAGCCTTGTTAACCTTCCCGATGATGCCGCTGAGGTTCTTAACCGTCTTAACGGAGGAAGCATTGCAAGCTATGCAATACGCTTTGCCGCAGGCTTTGAGGGAGTTATTGCCGTTCTTTCGGGCATGGGCGATATGAATATGGTTGAGGATAATATATCATATATGGATGATTTTGTTCCCTTAAACGAAAAAGAGCTTGATGCCGTAAAAAAAGTTACAGAAATCTTCAGAGAAAAGGATGCTGTTCCCTGCACCGCCTGCGGATACTGTCTTTCCTCCTGCCCGAAAAACATTCCCATTCCGGAGCTTTTTGCCTGCATTAACAGAAAAAAGCTTTTCAATAACTGGAATACGGATTATTACTATTCCATTGCTACGGGCGGAAACGGAAAAGCATCTGATTGTATAGGCTGCAGAAGCTGTGAAAAAATATGCCCTCAGCATCTGGAGATTTCTTCGTTGATGAAGGAAGTAGCAAGGGAATTCGAAAAATAATTTAACACTTTTTTGTCATTTTTAGCAATATTTATTCATTTTCCCCGTAAATATTGAAATATAGTTTCAATTATGCTAGAATTACGTCAGTATTACAGAAATGAGGTTATATTATGGCTGATATTAAAAAGATTCTTTCTGAAATGACACTTGATGAAAAAATCGGGCATCTTATGCAGCTTAACGGAATTCAGATTCTTGAATCCGAAGCGGAAATAACCGGCCCCGATATGAAAATCGAAACCAAAGACGATTATACAAAGGTTCTTGGAAGCGTGCTTAATTTTGCCAATGCCTCCGAAGCGAAAATGCTTCAGGAAGCGCATCTTGAAGGAGACCCTCATAAAATTCCCATGCTTCTTATGATGGATGTTATTCACGGATACCGCACCATATACCCCGTTCCCTTGGGACTTGGTGCTTCCTTCGACCCTGACCTTGTTTATGAATGCACAAGAGTTGCATCAAAGGAAGCTTCTGCCGCCGGAGTTCACGTTACCTTCACCCCTATGGTTGACTATGTTCGTGATGCAAGATGGGGCAGAGTTATGGAATCCTGCGGAGAAGAGCCTCTTCTTAACGGAATTATGGGAGCGGTTCAGGTTAAAGCCTTCCACGGTGACGGAATTGATAAGCCCGGCAATCTCGCAACCTGCGTTAAGCATTTTGCCGCATACGGCGGTGCAGAGGCAGGAAGGGATTATGCCCAGGTTGAGCTTTCCGAGCATACCTTAAGAGAGTTTTATCTTCCTGCATACAAGGCTTGCATAGATGCCGGAGTGGATATGCTTATGCCCTCCTTTAACAGCTTAAACGGAGTTCCTTCAACTGCAAACTCCTGGCTTATGAAGAAAATCTTAAAGGACGAATGGAAATTCGAAGGAGTAGTAATCAGCGATTACTCTGCAATTGAAGAGCTTATTAAACACGGAGTTGCCGCAGATTACAAGGAAGCGGCAAAGCTTGCATTTGAAAACGGATGCGATATTGAAATGTGCTCAACTGCATATTATCAGCATCTTAAGGAGCTTATTCTCGAAGGAGTATTTACGGAGGAGCAGCTTGATGAAGCAGTTCTTCGGATTCTTGATCTTAAAAACAAAATGGGTCTTTTTGAGGATCCCCATCACGGTGCTTCAACCGAAGCGGAAAACGAAGCTATGCTTCTTCCCGAAAGCCGTGAAACAGTAAGAAAAGCGGCAGAGCAATGTGCGGTTCTTCTTAAGAATGAAGGCATTCTCCCCCTTTCCGATAAAACAAAGAAAATTGCAGTTATCGGCCCCCTTGCCGATAATCATGAAATACTTGGCTTCTGGTCATGCCACGGAGTTGACGATGAAAGCGTAACTGTTAAGGAAGGAATTGAAAGACTTCTTCCCGATGCTGAAATCGTTGCTTACGAGGGCTGCTCGTATCTTCACGGCACAACCGACAGGAGCGGATTTTCCGAAGCAGTAAGGGCTGCCGGCAATGCTGATGCGGTTATTCTCTGCCTTGGTGAGCCTCAGTACTATTCGGGCGAAAGCAATTGCAGAACAGACATTACTCTTCCCGGCGTTCAGCTTGAACTTGCAAAAGAGGTTATTTCCGCTAATCCCAATACTGCTGTATTAACCTTCAGCGGACGTCCCCTTGCACTTACCGGGCTTGCAAAGATTGCTCCTGCAATACTCCATATGTGGTTCCCGGGAACCGAGGGCGGAAGTGCCGCAGCAAATCTGATTTTCGGTAAAGCAAATCCCTGCGGAAAGCTTTCAATGAGCTTCCCCAAGGCTGTAGGACAATGCCCCGTTTATTATAATCATCCCCGTACGGGAAGACCCAAAGAAGAAAACGACGATGAATTCGTTATTTATCAGTCCAACTATATAGATTGCGGAAACCTTCCTCTTTATCCCTTCGGATACGGTCTTTCCTATTCAAATTTCGTATACGAGGGACTTGAGCTTTCATCGGATAAGCTTACGGCAGAAGATGAAATAACCGTAAAAATTACCGTTCATAACAACAGTAGTGTTCCCGGTAAGGAAACCGTTATGCTTTATATGAGGGATACCGTTGCATCAAACGTACGCCCCATTCAGCAGTTAATTGATTTCAAAAAGCTTGATTTTGATGCGAATGAGAGAAAAACCATTGAGTTTACCGTTAAGGAAGAAATGCTCCGTTTCTGGAACAATGATAATGAATTTGTTTCCGAAAAGGGTGAATTCAGAATTTCAACGGGATATGCAGATAATCTTATTCATACCAAAAGCTTTTATCTTATATAAACCGTGAAAGAGAGAGTTTTAAAAGAGCTCAGGCTCTGCGGAATAATTCTGGCGGTCGGGATTCTCTATTATGCTTTTGTTACGAAAACAGGTTTAAGAATTCCCTGCCCGGTTTATGAAACAACGGGATTACTTTGCCCCGGATGCGGAATTACAAGAATGATTATTTCCTTATCAGAATTCGATTTTTCCGCTGCATATGGATATAACAAGCTTTTATTCACAACCTGGCCTCTTATAGCACTTCCTTTTATTTACTCGGAAATAAGCTATATAAAAACGGGAATAAGACGCTTCGGAAGGCTTTCCTTTCTTTTATGGACTGAGCTTTTTCTTATGATTGTGTTTACTGTTTTAAGAAATATATAAAAAAAGGTCGTGTCTCAATAAATGACTTTTCAATCAATTGAGACACGACCTTGCTTTATATAACATAAAGAATAATAAAAAGCATATGAAGAATACTTCCTGCCACGCAGAAAATATGAAAAACCGAGTGGAACCATTTTATTTTTTTGAAGCCGTAGAAGCCTGCTCCCACCGTATAGCAAACTCCGCCGAGAATCAGAAGAGCAAGCGCAGTTTTATTAAAAACCTCAATCAGCACGTTTATTCTGAAAACTATGCACCAGCCCATAACAAGATAACATATCATTGAAAAAATGCTGTATCGCTTCAGGTCGATGGAATTTAATACTATTCCGACTGTTGCCATTGCCCAGATAACTCCGAATATTATCCATCCCTCTGCGGTATTATGCTCTCTCAATGTACATAAAGCAACCGGTGTATAGGTTCCTGCGATAAGCAGAAATATATTGCAATGGTCGATAATCTGAAAAACCTTTTTTGCCGTTCCCTTATTTCGCAGACCGTGATAGATACTTGATGATGTATAAAGAACCACCATGGATGCTCCGAATATAACACCCGATACAACTCCGTATACATTCCCCTTTATTCCGGCAAATATACTGCAAAGCACGATTGCAACAATACCTACCGCACCGCCGGTAATATGAGATACCATATTAAAAATCTCTTCCCCGGTAGTATATGAAGGAAGCACTCTGTCTTTAAGCTTCGTTCTTTTCATTTTCGTTCCTCCAATCTAATATTCTATATTATTTTAGCAGCTCTATGCCATTATGTCAAGAATAATTTTGACCTTTTATATTGATATATTGATTATTTTATGTTAAAATACAAATATCAACATAATTTGCTACGAAAGGTGATATTATGATTTATGACAAAGAGCTTGTAATTGAAAAATTACGAAGATGGGAAAAGTATTTAAGAAGCTTCCGTCTTCCCTTATGGAACGAGATTCCCGACCTGGGCCTCTATATGGATCAGGTAATATCTCTTCTTACCCAGTATCTGGATTATCTCCCTCCCGAAATAAAAGACAAGCAGGTTATAACCGCTTCAACAATCAATAACTACGTCCGGGTTAAGGTTATGCCCGAGCCCCGTAAAAAGAAATACTACAGAGTTCATATTGCATATCTAATTATGATTTGCACTCTTAAGCAGTCTCTTAATATAGCAACCGTGCAGAAGCTTATCCCCTTCGGAATTCCCGAAGAGCAGGTTGCATTTATTTATAATGCATATGCGGAAAAGCATCGCTCGACGGCCTCTTATTTCATTGACGAAATAAGAAATGCGGCGGCACCCCTCCTTACCGGCGAAGGAAACGAGCAGGAAACCATAAACAATCTTGTTGCCGCTTCAGCAATAGCCGGAGGCTTTGCAACCCTTCTTGCGGAAAAGCTTTTATTACTTGAAGGAAATTCACAATAAAATACCCGGGCAGTATTATTGTTTACTGCCCGGGTATTTTATTACGAAGCATCACAGCTATATTTTCCGAAAAGCTCAAACGCAATTTGTTTTTCCTAAGGTTCCTGTTCCTCATCCGGATCAAAATCTATTATAATCCGTGAGCCCTCAAAAGTAATATATTTTTTCCTTATTCTGATGATTTTTTCTTTTTCCCTTATTGCAGGAAGAATATTATCTCTTCTCCATACCGAAAGCACCGTGCCAACACATATCATTGAAGCAAGATATCCCGAGCCGCCGTAAGAAACAAAAGGCATAATCACGTCAACAATGGGAAATAAACCGAGATTATAAAGAATATTCACGGAAAACTGGATTGCAAGAAGAGACGCACACCCAAGAGATAGAAAACATCCGAAGTTGCTTTTTGTTTTTGCGGAAACTCTGAAAAGTCTTATAAGATACACCGCCACAACAAGAATAATAAGAATGCCCGCCAGCCATCCGTAATTATGTATTATATTAATCAGAGCAAAATCCGAAGTAATTCCGGGTATAAGGCGGTCAATACTCTCCACGGAAAAGGGCTCTGCTTTTCCAAAAAGCTTTGCGGATTTCAATACCTTATCAGCCATAGAATATACCCATCCTCCGTTATAAGGATCGGAGGCTCCCTTATCAAACACAAATAATATCCTCTGAACGGCACGGGGGCTTCTTATTAACATTGCAAGCACACCCACAATGCCTGCGAGAGAAACTGCCGATAAGGTTACAAGGGTCTGTATTCCCCTTCTTCCTCCAAAATGGTTTTTATTTATCGCAGTAATAAGAATTACAAGATAGGCAATTCCCGTAATCATTGCAGAGCTTACCGAAGGCTGAAGAAGATAAAGCAAAAGAGAAAAGACTCCGATTCCGCAAAGTCTGAGAATTCCCCATGCTCCTTCGCCCTTATATTTTACCGTAAAGCCTGCAAATGCCCACATAAAAAGAATCATTGAAATGTGATTTACATTAAGGGTAATATATCCGAGACTGATATACCTTTTTACTCCTGCAAAGGGCGTTCCGATAAAGTAACATAATATGAGAATACATACCGCCGATATATAAAGATAAACGGGATAATCCTTAAGCTTCATATAATTATAAAACAGAGCTGTTACGGCTCCTGCAATGCCGATCAGGGTATAAAAGATATATCTTCCCGTATCAATTGCGTAATAATCCGTCTCCTGACTTAAATACACAATAACCGCTCCGAAAAACGCCATTACAGTGGTAATAAAAATGAGACTCCATTCGGTACGTGGTCTATGCTTTTTATCAAGACTTTCACCTATTTCCGAAGGACTTCCCATAGAAGCAACCGCAATTTCATATGCATTTTCTTCATCCTTCCCCTCGTTCATCAGCCCTTCTGCCTTTTCTTCCAGATGAAGCATAAGTTCTTCTTTGATATCCTCATGCACTTCTCTGCATCTTACAAAGCTGCATACGTTTTCAAGAAAGTCCGATACTGATTTTTTCATATGCAAGCCCTCCTATTACCGAATTTACTGCATCGGAAAAAACATTCCATTCCCGTTTTTTTTCATTGAGCAGCTTTTTGCCTTTTTCCGTAAGATGATAATACTTTCTTCTTTTTCCGTTTTCCGCATCCTTCCAGTAGGCTTCAATGGCAAGATCGTTTTCCAGTCCGTGAAGAAGCGGATATAACGTTCCCTCCTTCATTTCAAATACATTTTCCGATTCCTTCTTAAGCACCTGAGTTATCTGGTAGCCATACATATCCTCACGTTCAAGAAGAGACATAACAAGAATTGATGTGCTCCCCTTAATAAGTTCACGGTTAACCTGCATATAATCGCTCCTTTACATCATTATTCTACATACATCGGAATTCTATGTATGTAGAATTATAACACTCCTTAATAAGCGTGTCAAGAAAAAACTTAAAAAAAATGTTTATTTTTTTCCTGTAATATGTTAGAATAAATAAAAGCAAATGAAAGGCGGTATATATATGAAGTGTCCGTTTTGCTCCTATGAGGAGCACAAGGTTATAGATTCAAGACCTGTTGAAGAAAGTAATTCAATAAGAAGACGAAGAGAATGCCTTAAATGTCAGAAGAGATTCACCACCTATGAAAGAGTTGAAAACATCTCTCTTATCGTTATAAAGAAAGACGGAACCCGTGAGGAATTCAACAGAGAAAAGATTATGGACGGCATAGTACGTGCCTGCCAGAAGAGACCTGTTTCGGTTCAGCAGATGGAAAATGCCGTAAACGAAATCGAGCATCAGCTTGCCAATTCTCTCGACCGTGAGGTAACAACTAACCTTATCGGTGAAATGGTTATGCAGAAGCTCAAGGAAATAGATGAGGTTTCATACGTGCGTTTTGCTTCTGTTTACAGGCAGTTTAAAGATATTAATACCTTCATGGAAGAATTGAAAAAGCTTTTATCATAGCTTTTTGATAAAATATTTCACATTATTTTCACATTAATTGTAGAATTCTGCTAAACATAAAAATGACTATTGACTAACGATGGTTTATTTGTTATGATAGATTTACTGATATCTATGTGCAATTCGACGCATATTGTTTAAAAGGAGCGTAACATTATGTTTTCCAAAGAGGTAGTAATTAAAAATCAGATTGGTCTCCACGCCAGACCCGCAACATATTTCATACAGAAGGCAAACGAATTCAAATCAACAATATGGGTTGAAAAGGATGAGAGACAGGTAAGTGCAAAGAGTCTTCTTGGAGTTCTTTCCATGGGAATTGTGAGAGGAACAACCATCAATATCAAGGCTGAAGGAATTGATGAAGAGGCTGCAGTCAATGCTCTCGTTGAGCTTGTTAATTCCAACTTTGAAGAAAAATAACAAGACATATTATTTAATTTAATTAAGTTTATCGGAGCGGTGTAAAACGAATTTTACACCGCTGTTTTTCAATAGGAGGCTTTGGTTATGAATAACATAATAAACGCCAAGCTGAAGGTTCTCCCTGATAAACCGGGAGTTTATATTATGAAAGACAGCCTTGAAAACATCATTTATGTTGGCAAGGCCAAAATTTTAAAAAACAGAGTCCGTTCGTATTTCAGAAAAAACAGCTCCCATACACCGAAGGTAATAAAAATGGTGGAGAATATTCACGATTTTTCCTGGATTGTTACCGATTCGGAGGTCGAGGCACTTATTCTGGAGTGCAATCTCATTAAGCGGCATCGCCCTAAATACAACATTCTTTTAAAGGACGATAAAACCTTTCCTTATATTAAGATTTCCGTTAACGAAGATTTTCCGCGTATTACCGTTACAAGAAAAACAGATGATAAACAGGCTCTTTACTTCGGGCCGTATGCCGGCACGGTAACGAAAACCGTTGAGCTTCTGAAGAAAATTTATAAAATCAGGGATTGCGGAGGAGATCTTTCGAAGCATAAGGGCAGAGAATGCCTGAATTTTCATATAGGAAGATGTGCAGGCCCCTGCTGCGGAAACATTACGGCAGAGGAATACAGAAAATCCGTAGATAAGGTAATACGATTTCTTGAAGGCAAAAGCGATGAACTGATAAAGCAGCTTAAGGATAATATGAATTCATATGCCGCCGCCCTTGAATTTGAAAAGGCATCGGAGGCACGTGATCATATTGCTTATATCGAAAGAATAACCGAAAAGCAGAAAATCAGCGCTCCCGTGGATGCTACCTATGATATAATCGGTGTATACAGAGGCGAAAAAAACATCTGTGTTACAGTTATGTTTTTAAGAAAAGGAAAGCTTCTCGGAACAAAGAATTCATACTTCCCTCCCGATGATAATCCTGCCCTCGTTACCGAGGAATTCATACGTCAGTTTTACCGTCGGGGCGAAACGGTACCTTCAGAAATTCTTATTCCCGAAGCCACCGAAGAAACACCCCTTACCGCAGAATATCTATCCTCCCTGAGAGGAAGCTCGGTCAATCTTCACGTTCCCCTGAAGGGAAAGAAAAAGGAGCTGGTTGCCCTTGCATGCAAAAATGCAGAGGAGGGACTGCGCCAGAAGGCGCACAGCAAATTTGACAATGCATTATCGGAGCTTGCCTCACTGCTCTCTCTTGACGAAATCCCCGAAAGAATTGAGGTTTACGATATTTCCAACACGGCAGGAAGTGACGCTGTTGGCTTTATGACAGTTTTCTTAAACGGAATTCCCGCAAAGGAGCAATACAGAAAATTCCGCATTAAATATGTAGAGGGGCAGAATGATTATGATTGTATGTATGAGGTTATATACCGACGTCTGATGCGATACCTTGAAGAAGCGGAAAAGCTGGCAGACGGCGCAGACCCGGCGGATATGAAGTTCACTCCCCTGCCTGATATGATTCTTGTGGACGGAGGCAAGGGTCACGTCGGTATCGGAAAGCAGGCAGTTTCCGATGCGGGACTTTCCATTGCAGTTTTCGGTCTTGTTAAAGATGCAAAGCACCGCACAAGAGACATAACCTCCGATGAAAGGGAATACGGCTGTATTTATCACCGTGCCGCCTTTGACCTTATAACCCGTATGCAGGACGAAACCCATAATAATGCGGTTAAATACCATCACTACGTCCGGACAACCTCCACGGTAAAATCCGATCTTATGAAAATTGAAGGAGTAGGGCCCGCAACACGTAAAAAGCTCTTTGAAGCCTTCAAAACAGAGGAAGCCATAAGAAAGGCAACTGTCTCTGAACTTTCAGCGGTTGTCAACGAAAAAACCGCAAAAAAGGTATATTTCTACTTCAATCATTCAAATTAATTAAAAATTTACAATTTATATCTTGCAAAATGCACAAAAATATTATATTATAGTATATATAATAATAAAAAAGGAGCAATGGAAAATGCAGCAGAACATATTTACAGCAATGATTTCAGAATACAAACCTCTTATCAGAAGTTGTTTTGGTATAATTGACGATGAATTTTATGTAATCTCCTGCTCAGACGAAAGTCTGGTGGGCAAGGCCTTCAGCGATATTGAAGAGCTTGTAAGCTCCGGAGACGATCAGGTTGTTATTAACAGGAACATTGCATATAAACCTGTTTACAACGGAAACAAGCTTGACTTTATCGTATTTATGGAAAGCACAGACGAAGACTCCCTTCGTCTTCTCAACATCCTCGCTATCACATTTAGAAGTCTCAAGCAGACTCACGACGAGGAATTCAACAAGGCTGTATTTATGAAGCACCTTCTTCAGGACAGCATTCTCCCCAGCGATATATACGTACGTGCAAAGGAGCTTCATATTTCAACCGAAACCTATCGCGTGGCATATATAATCAAGGTCGAATCCGAATACGGCGAAGCTGTATATGATATTCTCTATAATATGTTTCCTGAAAAGGATAAGGATTTTCTCGTTAATCTTGACGAGGAAACCATCGTTCTCGTAAAGGAATTTGCCGATGCGGGTAGCCTTAAGGATGTTGATTCGGTTGCGGCACTCATTCAGGATAACGTTAATTCCGAAGCAATGTGCAAAACCAAGATAGGAATCGGCTCCTGTGTGGATACCGTAAGGGAAATTGCCATTTCATATAAGGAGGCTAAGATTGCAATTGAGGTAAGCAAGGTATTTGATACTGAAAAAGATGTTGTAAACTATGAGCATCTCGGAATCGGAAGACTTATATATCAGCTTCCGACTACCCTTTGCAAAAAATTCCTTGACGAGGTATTCAGAAAGGGTTCTCTTGAAAAGCTTGACGATGATACCATAAATACAATTCAGAAGTTTTTCGAAAACAGCCTCAATATTTCGGAAACTGCAAGAAAGCTTTTCGTTCACAGAAACACCCTTGTTTACAGACTTGATAAAATTCAGAAAAACACCGGTCTTGACCTTCGCGAGTTTGAAGATGCCATCATCTTCAAGGTTGCTATGATGGTTAAAAAATATCTTTCAGCCAACGTAATCAAACTTTAATACATAACACGGCCGGGGGCAGGGATTATAACCCTGTCCCCGGTGTGCGTGTCTGAACCCCGCGAAAAAGAGGTAAAATATGATTAAATTTGAAAATGTTTCAAAAAAATATGTTGTAGATTCAAAGGAAATATTCGCTCTTAAGGATATGAGCTTACATATAGCAAAAGGCGAATTTGCATTTGTAGTAGGAAAATCCGGAGCCGGAAAATCCACTCTTACAAAGCTTCTCATCGGAGAGGTCACTCCCACGGAGGGAGATGTTTTCGTCGGAGGAATCTGCGTTAACAAGCTTAAGCGCAAGGAAATCCCCTATCTCCGCAGAAAAATAGGAATGGTATTTCAGGATTTCAGACTCCTTGACGATAAAACGGTTTATGAAAACGTTGCTTACGTTCTTGAAATCATCGGCGCAAGCAAAAGAGAAATAAGAAGAAAGGTGCCGGAAGCATTAAGCCGCGTGGGACTTGCCTCCAAGGCAAAGAATTTCCCCCGTCAGCTTTCCGGAGGTGAGCAGCAGAGAGTTGCGATTGCCAGAGCCGTGGTGAATAATCCCGGCCTTATAATTGCAGATGAGCCCACCGGAAACCTTGACCCTTCAAACTCTTCTGAGATTATGAATATGCTTCTGGATATTAACAGAAGCGGAACCACAGTTCTTGTTGTTACCCACGACAAAGAGCTTGTTAACCGTGAAAAGAAGCGCGTTATTCTTATTGACAGCGGTTCTGTTGCAAGTGATGAAGAAAGGAGCGTTTATAATGAAGTTCAGCTCTTTTAGTACATTTATAAAGGATGCATTTACAAATCTTTTAAGAAACAGGCTTATGTCTCTGGCAACCATAATTACACTTGCGGCGGGAATATTCCTTTTCGGAGTAACCTCTGCAATGACTCTTAATGTTTTTTCCATAACAAATAAGCTTAAAACAGATTTCAAGCTTGAAATATATATAGACGAAGAATATAACCTTGAAGAAAACAGGGAAAAGCTTGAAAGCACTCTTAAATCAATTTACAATGTAACCGAAATTGAATTCGTTCCGAAGGAAAAGGCCTTTGAAGAATTCAAGGAAAGCTTTGCACAGCCCGAGCTTCTGGAAGGAATTGATGACGGTTCAATCCTTAGAGACTCATATAAAATCACTCTTGCAGATCTTGAATTATCTCAGGATACCGTAAGAAAGCTTGAAAAAGTCGAGGGTGTTGCTAAGGTTACCCAGCTTGCGGATGAAATGAATATTTTCTTAAGCATTATAACAAAGCTTCAGATAGCCACAATAATACTGAGTATAATCCTCGGACTTCTTGCAGTCCTCATTATCACCAACACAATTAATATGTCTATTATGGCAAGAGGAAAGCAGATAAACATTATGAAATATGTAGGCGCAACAGACAGCTATATAAGAATTCCCTTTATGATAGAGGGTATTCTCATAGGTATATTCTCGGCTGCAATTTCATACGGTGGGGTAATGTATCTTTATTACGCCGCAATGGGAATGATAGGAAGCTATACCGAAACCTTCGGCATACTCACAATTTCGGCCTCAGCTATCCCCCTGCTCATAATAATTACGGGAATGGGAATACTTTTAGGATGCCTGGGAAGTTCTATTTCAATCAGAAAGCATCTTAAGGTCTGATGAAAGGATAAACAGATGAAATTAATAAAAAAATTATTTCCCTTTATATGCATTATACTTTCGGTAGTATTCAGTGTATCCTCTGCAGGGCAGAATGATCTCAATAATATTATAAACAAAAAGAATGAACTTCAGAAGAATATTACAGATTCCAAAACCGAAAAGAAAAATGCAGAGGCAGAATTCAACGAAATCGAAGAACGTATGAAGGTAATTCAGAATGAAATCAATGAAATAAACGGCAGACTCAATACTCTTGAAGGGCAGAAAACACAGATTACCGCAGAGCTTGACGAAGCTATATTAAAGGAGCAGAAGCAGGAAGAAACTCTGAAAAAAAGACTCCGTGTAATGTATGAAGACGGCGCAACATCATACTTCAAGGTTTTACTTTCTTCTGAATCCATATTTGATTTCTTTTATAATCTTGAAATCTTAAGACAGATATCCGAGCATGACGATAAAATTCTGGAAGAGCTTGCTGCAAATAAAAAGCTCATTGAAGAAAAAAAGGTTGAGCTTGAGGGAGTAATAGCTCAGGTAGAAACCGAAAAAGCCGCTCAGGTATCGAAAAAAACTGCTCTTCAGGTTGAATCTGATAAAAAAGTAGCTTATATGAAGAAGCTTGAAGCAAACATTGCCGAATACACAAGGAACTACGAAAAGATGGAAGCTGAAGAAGCAAGAGTTCGTGCAGAAATCGCTGCAGCAGCAAGGCAATCCTCTGCCTCGGCTCAGGTTCCCGCAAAATACAGCGGCGGCGCATTTCAATGGCCGACTCCCGGTTACTACACGGTAACCTCTCCTTACGGCTACAGAATACATCCTATATTCAAAACGCAGAAGCTTCACAGAGGAATAGATATAGCCGTTCCTTCGGGAACTTCCGTTCTTGCGGCGGCAGACGGAGTGGTAATAAAATCCACTTATAACTCCTCATACGGATATTATGTATCAATAAATCACGGTGGCGGTCTTGTAACCCTTTATGCTCATAACAGCTCCCTTGCCGTGGGAGTCGGACAAAGTGTAAAACGGGGTCAGAAAATCGCAGTTTCCGGAAACACGGGAAACTCAACAGGCCCTCATCTTCACTACGAGGTTATGCTTAACGGTCAGACCACCAATCCTATGAACTATCACTAAAACTCCGAAAGGAAAACAACAAATTGGAAAATAATGAATTAAACAATCTGCCGGAGGAGAATTCCGACGGAAAAAACAATGACGCAAAAGTGAATAAAAACAGAAAGAAGCTCAGATTCATCGCCTTCGGTGTTGCATTTTTCCTTGCAGGCTATTGCACCTCCTTCTTTCATTTTTCATCCTTTTTCGGTGCGGTTCCTGCCGAATCAATAGCAAAGATGAGCAGAATTGAATCCGTTATCGACACATACTACTATAAGGATTACGACCGCAATGCGCTCTATCACATGGCTGAAGAAGCTATGGTATACGGGCTTGAAGACAAGTATTCATATTATCTCAACGAAGAGGAAAGCGACAGCTTTGATGAAAATATAACCGGAAACTATGTTGGAATCGGAGTAACTCTCACTCCCGGAGAAAACGGCGAAATCGTCATTCTTGCCCCCTTTGACGGTTCCCCTGCAAAGGAAGCAGGCATTATTGCAGGAGACGTTTTATATAAAATAAACGAAACCGAATATATGTATGAAAATATTGACGAAGCGGTTAAAATAATGAGGGGCAAGCCCGGAGAGAAGGTAACTCTCGGGATAATAAGAAACGGAAAGGAAACGCTTTCCGTAGAAGTTATAAAAAGAAAAATCGAAATATCATCAGTAACAAGCAAGCTCCTTGATGACGGCACTGTATATGTGCGTATAAGCCGTTTTGACGTTACAACCGACGAAGACCTGGAAGCAGAGCTTAAAAAATACAGTTTAACGGAAAACACCGGACTCATTCTTGACTTAAGAGATAACCCCGGCGGTGTGGTTGATTCTGCTCTCAATATTGCCGATATGTTTATTGAGGATGGAATCATTTCAACCGAAAAATTCAAAAATGCGGAGGATATCGTAAACAAAGCCGATGAGGAAGCGCTTAAAATAAGCTATCCCATAGGATTACTTATTAACGGCTCATCCGCTTCCGCATCCGAAATAGTAACCGGTGCTTTAAGAGACCATAAAAAGGCCGTTATATTCGGCGAAAAATCCTACGGCAAAGGCGTGCTTAATCAGAAGTTTACTGTTTCCTCTGATTCTGCCGTGGTTCTTTCCATAGGAGAATATACAACACCCAACGGTGAAAGCATACATGAAAAAGGAATTTCTCCTGATTTTGAAGTAAAAACCCCTGATGAATTAAAATATACCGCTGTTTCAGACCTTGAATACAGTGAAGATATTCAGCTTCAAAGAGTTCACAAATATCTTAACGGGGAGGTAACGGAATGAAAATAGGAAGCTTCTCTCTAATAAAGGAGCTTAATACCTCTGTTATTCTTAATACCATACGTTCAAATAATTCAATATCAAGAGCCGAAATTGCTTCCATGACAGGTCTCACTCCCGCAACAGTAACCAATCTCACCTCCAGACTGCTTGAGCATAAGCTCATAAAGGAAACTGAGCTTGGTGAATCAAGCGGCGGAAGAAAGCCCGTAATGCTTGAAATCAACGGAAGTGAATATAATGTTGCCTGCATTAACATCGGAAGCAAGGCTGTTACTGTTTCAATCTTCGATATAAACGGAAATCTTATAACTTCCGCAAATCCGGAGGTTATAAAAAACGATTATAAAGCCTCGCTGAATTCCATAACAGCAAAGCTCTCTGAGCTTTCTGAGCTTTCGATGAAGCGTATTCTCGGAGTCGGAGTTTCCTGCGAGGGTATGATTAACGAGGATGAAGGCATCTGCGTATTCTCCTCCAATCTTGGCTGGGAAAACATTGATATACGTGAAGAAATCTATTCCAAAACCGGGTTGCCGGTATTTGTCGATAACGACGTTCACGTAATTGCCCTCGGTGAAAAATGGTTCGGGGCGGCAAAAAATACCGATGATTTTGTTTTATTCTATACCGGCTTCGGTCTCGGTCTTGCAGTTATGAATAAAGACGGTCTCTACCGCGGCTCAATGAATTACGCCGGTGAAATGGGGCATACAGTTCTTGACCCGGACGGGCCTATATGCACCTGCGGAAATCACGGATGCGTTCAGGCATTTGCTTCAGCAAGTGCTCTTATGAGAGATCTTAAAAGCATCGGATATATAGATGAAAAAGAACCTCCCCTGGAAGAAATCATTTCCGCTTCTCTCAGAGGAGATGAAATTCTGGGAAAATTATTTCATAAGCAGGCTCACTATATCGGTATTGCGGCGGCAAACTCGATTAATCTTTTCAATCCCTCGGTGCTGATTTTCAACGGATATATTTCTCAGCTGGGAGACGACATAAAAGCAATTATAACCCAGCAAATATTCCGCAACTGTCTTAAAAACGCAAAGTCAAATATTAAAATAGTGTATTCTGAGCTTAATTCCGATGCCTTGCCAAAGGGCGCGGCGGCATTGGTTATTTCAAAGCTGTTTGAATACCCTTCCATTTTCTTTGGTGATAAATATGAAACACTCAGTTAAAGCATTTGCCAAAATAAATCTAAGCCTTGATGTGGTTTCAAAAAGAGAGGACGGATATCATAATCTTAAAACGGTTATGCATAGCATTCCGCTCTGCGATGTGATTGATTTTGAAGAAAACAGCGAAAGCGTTTTCCGATTACATTCTGAAAGCACGGCAATCCCCCTCAATGATTCAAATATCATAATTAAGGCGTGCAGGGCTTTCTTCAGCGAAACCGGAATTAAGCTTCAGGGTTTTGATATCACCGTTAATAAAAAAATTCCCGTTGCGGCGGGACTTGCCGGCGGAAGCACGGATGCTGCCGCAACTCTTAAATTCTTAAATGAATATCACGGCTTTCCCTTAAACGAAGAGGAGCTTTCTGTTCTTGGCAAATCAATTGGTGCGGATGTTCCCTTCTGTCTTAAGGGAGGAACCTGTCTTTGTGAAGGAATCGGAGAGATAATCACTCCCCTTCCTCCGTTGCCGGAATGCTTCATCGTGGTAGCCAAGCCTCAGACCAAGGGGCTTTCCACTAAAAAGATATTCTCTGTTTTCGATGTTACAAAGCAAAAATTCCATCCCGATACAAAAGGAATGCTTGAAGCTATTTCGGAAGGCAGATTACACGGAATATGCCAGAGAATGTTTAACGTTCTTGAAGAATATTCCGTACGTGAATGCCCGGAAATCGGTGAGCTTTTAAAGCTTCTTTCGGATAACGGAGCATTGTCTTCAATTATGAGCGGAAGCGGAAGCGCAGTTTTCGGAATATTCGAATCCGCAGAAGCTGCCCAAAAAGCCTCCGAAGCATTAAAAGAATCAACAAACACCGTATTTGTTTTAAAAAATGAATAAAAAACGGCATATACGGATATAACCTTCCTGTAGGAGGTTATGTCTATGAAAAAAATACTTTTATTAACATTTGCAGTTTTACTGATTGCACTGGGAATAAGTCTTTCATGGTTTCAGTCTGTTTCTGATGAATTTGTCAGATTCCATATTATTGCAGACAGCAATTCCCCTTACGATCAGCTGATGAAAATAAATTTAAGGAACATTATACTCAACGAGCTTTCCGAAGGGCTTGCAAAATGTAGTTCAAAAAAAGAAACTCTTGACTTTCTTCAGAATAATTTAGAAAAATGCCAAAAGCTTTCTCTTGATTTTTTTGAAGAAACAGAGTATGATAAGAAGGTAAGTGTTCAGCTTTCAAGAGAGCTTTTCCCAAAAAAGAAATACTCAGCCTTTACCCTTCCTCAGGGCAATTATCACGCCCTGAAAATTACAATCGGAAGCGGAAAAGGAAAGAATTACTTTTGCGTTATGTTTCCACAATCATGTATATCATCGGAAATGACAGGAAAGGTTAAAAAGATGCTGAATTCAAAAAAAATAATATATAAATTTAAAATTCCGGAAATTATAAAAAGGAGATCATAACAATGAAAAAGCGTATATTAGGTGCATTACTCATTTTTACCGTTTTTCTTCTCAGCGGATGCATGGGGCTGGATATTGATAAGAAAGACGTTGCGGTAACAACCTACAACTCCCCTATCAATAACGGAGGAATCGGTACGAAATACATAGACGGTCTGAAGCTTCTCACAGGCGATGCTTCCCTTTGCTATTTTGAAAATCTGAAATCCGAAGAGTTCCCCGAAAATCTTTCCAAAATTGCTGATGAAAGTCACGATTTCATATTTGTTACTCATAACTACGGATGGGATTACCTGAAGGAAACGGCAAAAAAACATCCGAAGGTTAACTTTGGAATTGCAGATGTATATGAATCTGCGCTTCCCGCAAACGTTACCTCCATAACATACAGATATTACGAAGGCACATATCTGGCAGGATATGTTGCAGGAAAAACACTTAAGGGAACCAAAATCGGAATTCTTACAGAAACAGACAGCGAAAATACAAAAAAATACATAACAGCTTTTAAAGCCGGAGTAATAGCTGCTTTCGGAGATAAAGCTGAATTCGAGGAAAAAGTCATAGGAATTGACTACGATAACGACCTTGCAAATACAGCGGCAACAGAGTTATATGATAACGGATGTGAAATCATATTCCAGGATCTTATAAATCCCGACGGTGCCATCAATGCCGCAGAAGTAAAGAATAAGCTCGTTATCGGACTGGGTGTGGATCAGAGCGTTAAATCAGCTTCTGCAGTACTCACCACAGTTGATATAAATTATGATATTGCATTTTCAACAACCGTAAGAAAATTCCTTCACGGTGAGGATATCGGAGGAAAAGCATTTGATTACGGTGCAAGCGACTATGTTATTTCCCTTTCAAGAACAAACAAGAATATTGATAAAAAAGTATTCAGCGAATCCAACAGAATCAAGGAGAGCATAATTAACGGAAGCTTTAAGGTTCCTACCACCGAGGAAGAGCTTAATGCTGTTATTGAAAACGCAAAAGCAAATCCTCCCGTTACCGATGCTCCTGCTGAAAATGCCGGCACACCGGAAGCTGCAACCGGAACAACCGAAGCTGCAGCAACACCGGCGGCACCTGAAACACCCGTTCAATAATAATTTATACATAAAGGAGCAATTACAATGAGCGAATGCAATCACGACTGTTCAAGCTGCAGCAGTAAATGCGGCGAAAATAAACAGAGTCTGCTTGTTGAACCCAACGAACTCAGCAACGTAAAAAAAGTTGTTGCCGTCATAAGCGGTAAAGGCGGAGTCGGAAAATCAATGACCACTTCACTTTTATCTGTTCTCTTCCAGAGAAGAGGCTTAAGAACTGCCATTCTTGATGCAGATATCACCGGCCCTTCAATTCCAAAGGCTTTCGGACTTACTGAAAAAGCAACAGGAAGCCATCTGGGAATTATGCCGGCGGCTACAAAAACAGGAATTGAGGTTATGTCTGTTAACCTTCTTCTCGAAAATGAAAACGACCCGGTTATATGGAGAGGTCCTGTTATTGCAGGAACCGTTAAACAATTCTGGTCTGACGTTATCTGGAGCGATATAGACTGTATGTTTATTGATATGCCTCCCGGAACCGGAGACGTTCCCTTAACTGTATTCCAGTCGCTTCCCATTGACGGAATAATTGTTGTTACCTCTCCTCAGCAGCTTGTTTCCATGGTTGTTGAAAAGGCGGTTAAAATGGCTGAAATGATGAACATTCCTATTCTCGGAATAATTGAAAACTACAGCTATCTTGAATGCCCCGGCTGCGGAAAGCAGATGAAGATATTCGGAGAAAGCAACCTTGAGGAATCTGCAAAGAAGCATAATATTGATATTCTTGCAAGAGTTCCCATTGATCCTGAAATTCCCAATCTTTCCGATAAAGGAATGATTGAAATGTTTAACGGAAGCTATATGGATGAATGTGTTGAAAAAATTGAAGAAAAGCTTAATTCATAACAAGACGGAAGAAGCATTATCGCTTCTTCCGTCTTTTATAATTATTATTCTTTTCTCTTTCGTATGGTGCAATGAGACAATTTTTCGAAAAACCTATAAGATCATTTCTGCCGGCATCCTTCAATGCCTTTATAACCGCTCCTCTGTTTTCGGGAAGGAAATACTGAAGCAGAGCACGCTGAACCGCCTTTTCTTCCTTCGTTCGGGGAACATATACAGGTTTTAAGGTATACGGATCAAGACCCGTATAGAACATACAGGTGGATACCGTTCCGGGAGTCGGATAAAAATCCTGAACCTGCTGAGGTCTTAAGCCTTCTTTTTTCAGGAAGCAGGCAAGCTCAATGGCATCGTTTAATGTGCATCCCGGATGGGAAGACATCAGGTACGGAATAAGAAACTGCTTCTTCCCCATTTTCTCATTCAGCTCGTAGAA
>JAZQFU010000027.1:0-3923 GCA_045539675.1 Clostridia bacterium
GGTGCATCAATTGTTTTCTCAGCTGCATAACGGGCAAGGTCGTTGTTATAAACGATAGTAGACTGACCTACTCTGCTGTTTCCTTCCGCATCAACGGAATAGGGATAAACCTTATAGCTTTCCATATCAGAGCCTGCGGGGATACGAAGACCTAAAGCAAAGCGTCTCTGCTTGCCTGAAGCTTCTTCCCATGCATTAGCGGCTTCACCCATATAGATTCCGCTCTTTAAGGAATACTTTTTGCCGTTAACAATGACGCCTGCATCGGTATCGTCTTCTTCGAAGGTACCGATGTGATAAACTGTGCCGTCAACGTCGGTGTAGGTACGCTTTACTACGGTGAAAGCTGAAGCCGTTGCCGTAAAAAGCATACAGAAAATGACTGCCAGGGAAATAATTTTTTTCATGATTTTTGCCTCCTTGTTTTTTTATTTTTTATTCATATTTATTGTAAACAATGTAAGACATATTATTGCCGGTTAAGAAGTACACCTTAAACACAACACGGTTAAGAATATTTGTTGTTTCGTAAGGCTTATCAACTGCAAAGCAAAGAGTAGGAGTCATATTGCCCTCGGCAATCCAGCCCTTTACCGCTTCGGTGATATCAATATCATAGCCTTCGGATTCCGCAACACGAATGTCTGAACCGGGATTAAGGTCGACTGCCCGGATATTTGCAAGCTTACTGTAGCCTGAAAGAACATCCAGATTTTCAGCCACCGCTCTTGTTGATAAATCCTGAGTCCAGTCAAATCCCGAAGCATCATATACGGATACAACCGCATCGTTGAAGGTGATTCCGTTATCTGCCTTTTTATCATACATGGTGAGCTTGCATTTTGCTCTTAAATAAATACCCTTTTCATAATCAATTTCTCCGGTCAGCTTGGTTAAGTCAAGCTGCATATATCCAACAACGGGAACATAATCTGCACGTATTCCTGCCTTATTGAATGCATTTAACTGACCTGTCTGATAGGTGTATACGGTTGCCTTGCTCTGCTCGGTAGCAGAATATACATTTTCGTTATCCTTAATGATTCCCGTATTCCAGCCGAGAGCAATCTTTGTTTCA
The DNA here is from genome assembly GCA_045539675.1 of Clostridia bacterium. GTDB lineage: Bacteria > Bacillota > Clostridia > UMGS1840 > HGM11507 > JAZQFU01. The sequence continues at coordinate 1,079 of JAZQFU010000027.1, forward strand.
ACGGAAGGTCTTTCAAGGGTTTCATTAAAGGTTACCGTATAGGTTTTGGGCTCGCCCAGGTCTGCTGTTATTTTTATTTCCGTTTTCATGGTATCTGCCGTTGCAGGAATTATATCTGCGGTAACAAAGCTGCTCTTTTCAACAGTTATTTCAGGGAAGCCGTCGGAAGCCTTCCAACCCCAGGGAAGCGCATAGGTATAATCCATGGTATATTTATCGAAGCCTTCAACTGAAGTGCCGTTAATCTTAATATCGTTAAGCACGTTTTCAAAGGTTTTGAAATTGAAGGTATAGCTTACGCTTTCGCCTGTTGCACCGGTTACCTTTAAAGTCTTTGTACCGGGAACGGCGGTATCACCTGTGATTTCAGCCGTAGCACCGATTCCTGCAAGAGTATAGCTTATTTCAGGAATTTCCGTTACTCCCTCGGCAAGGTCGATATTATATTCATAAATCGAGCTGTCAAAATCAAAGTCTGAAACTCCGCTGATGCTTAAATCGGAAACGCCGAATACCTCGGTGGGAGAAATAAAGTCAACAACAAAGAAATAGTCTGCCTGACCACCTGCCGCTGTCTTATAGCTTCCGATTCTTACTTCTCTTGTTTCCCCTTCGGGAACAACAACGGTTTTCTTATATGCACTGTATTTATAAGGATTCTTGTCCTTCTGATTGGTATAATACATAGTTATGGAGTGAGCAGTATCTGAAACGTATCCGTCTTCCTTTGCCCAGTCAAGAGTACCGCCGCCGTAAAGATAAATATTTGCGGAGCGGTCAATGGTAAAGCTTCCCATTTTTGCAAGAGCGTTTTCAGGCTTAAGATAGAGCGCATCGTATCTGAAGGTCTGCATCGAGGTCTGAACCGCAACTGCATCGTTGAATTCAAGAGGCCAGGAAACATAATACATAGTTCTGTCGCAGAATACGAGAGTTTTGGTAAGAGGCATTAAGGTTTCGTATTCCTCGCCCACGGGAGGCTCAACGCCTTCGCCGTAGAAGGGCTCTCTGAAAGTATCAACGGGAAGCTCCTTATCAACTCCCGATGCGGTTATCATATGTGCATCTGATACAGTTCCGTCTGCAAGGGAAACACGTAAGGTTACGTTACCTGTCTTGCCGGAATGAGGCTTTACTGCAATCCTGACATTCTGAGGAAATCTCTGAATATCCGTTACGGTTGCTTTTGCAGCGCTGTCTTTGGGAATTACGATAATCTCGGGCTGATGGGAAAGAGAAGCGATAAATTCCTTTTCTGCGGTATCTCCGCCGGTATATGCAACTCTTTCTCCGTCTGCATAGATTGCAAGCACGGAATTATCGGTGCAGCCCAAGGTTGCCTTGGGAGCAAGAGATACTCCACCCGAGAAGGAATCCCAGAAGAATACTTCCACGGTTACTCCCTTAGTGCTTTCGGGAATTGTTACCTGAAGTGAAGGATAAGCCTTTTCACTTCCCGAAACGGAATAGCTTCCGTTATCCGAGGAAACTATTTTTCCCTTCTGTCTTACCACCGCAAAGCAGATAAAGGAAACCGTTTCTCCGTCTTTTTTGTTTATTTTTTCCACGGTGCAGGAAATATCTGTTTTTCCCGCCCTGGGAGCGGTTATTGCCGCTCCCCCGTTTTTAAAGCTCATTTCCGTAACCGCAAGCTTATTGGCATCCGGCACTTCCGCTGCGAAGGTAGGCATCGCCGTTACCGATAAAAGCATTGCGAACGCAAGAATAAGAGTTATTAATCTTTTCATACGGATTTGATTCCTCCTTACTTATTATAGAACTCAATCTCAAGGATTACGAACCAGTTATTTAAAACGTTACCCTGAGAAACAATCTTGAAGTATTTTGCCTCGGGAACATTAAGCTCATATTCAACCCAGCCTGCGGTATAGCCCGTATTACCTTCTTTTGCAAGAGTATAGTTTTCTCCGTCAACAGAGGTAAAGAACTGATAGTTATAGGAACGGTTGGTAGGATCATTCCACTTGATTCTTATCTTCTTTAAGGGTTCCTTTTCCTTGAATTCGTAAATTGCATAATCTCCGTTGGTCTGGGTTCCCCAGTTGGTGGAGGTATCGCCGTCAAGAGCATAATAAGGATGTCTTCCTGCTGTTACCGCATTTGCATAAGTGGTCTTGACATCTATTCTCTCAGGCTTAGGACTGTTAACAATAAAGTCCTTGGGTCTTGCAAAGGTATTGGTAATTGAGCCGATTTTACCTACATTTTCATAATAAACCGCTTTATCAAAAAGCTCACTTACCGCACTTATGGGAATATAAAGCTTTCCGCCGATTCTCTTTAAGGGGAACTTAAGCTTCTTTTCTGCGGTTTTTCCGTCTGCCGCATAGGTTATGCCCACAGTGGATAAATCGGAGGCAAATGAGAATCTGTTATCCTCAAAGGTTAATTCAACGGCAGCTCCCGAATCGGAAATCACTGCATCCGAATCCATGGTTTTGATCATTTTCTCCATGGGAATATAAAGCTCGCCGTCAACTTCTTTTAAACCTTCTTCAAAATGAATATAAAGATCATTGTATTTAAGCTTGGGCTTTATGGGATTTGCACCCTTTTTGGTATTTTCAATAATATCAAAGCTCTTTGAGGGAATAGTTTTAAATCCTCTCATTTTTGAAAGGGTATATGCACCTGCAGGAGCCTTGAAAAAGGCAATTCCGCCCTCTTCGGTAACGTCGCAGGTAGCTACCTGCCTGTTATTTTCGTCAAGCACCTGCCATCTGCCCATTTTCAGACCGTCTACCATATATTCAAGGGAAGCTTCTTCTCCGTTTGCATACACAACCACATCATCAGCAGTTTTTTCCACAACCTTTGATAAATA
>JAZQFU010000028.1:0-4021 GCA_045539675.1 Clostridia bacterium
CTGCCATAACCTGCTTTCCGCCAACGGTATATTCCTGACCTTCACCGCCGACTTTTTCGTATACTCTGTCTTCCGCTTTGGGAAGAAGAGTTTCGGTAATAAGTCTTCCGTTATAGCCGTATTCGGTTCTGTCTATTTTTATGGTTCCCGCTTCCTCATCGGTCACCGGCTCCTCCTGGGAATGGATAAGCCAGCTCTTTTTGAAGGAAGGATCTGAGCTTTCTACTCTGTCTAAAACAATAAGTGCTCCGGGATAGGTTTCATCAAAGAAATTAAGGAAGGTGAAGGTTCTCTGATAGCTCTTCATCTTTCTTCTGTATGCATTGGTTAAATCGGTTTTTAAATATGAATATGAGGGAGAATGAAGGTCAGGCCCCATATCCACCCCAAGTCTTTTTGCAAAAATATGCATATCATCGGTAGCGTTTTCATAGGAAAGCTTATTACCCGCACCTGCCGAGGGATGCTCATCCACCGCTCTTGAGCGAATCTGACCGCCGTCATTAAGCTCACCTAAGTTATGATATTTCATATTCTCGTTGGGATCGTAAACAAGTATGCAGTTATGGGCAATGGTTCGCTGCTGATAATTTGCAAAGTGATATGAGCCTGCCGCTACGTTGGTAACAACCTTTCCGTTTTCATCAACAAAGGGCTGACCGTTATATACACCCGAATCAAGGGCAAGAGGCCCTTTATAATAAATGAAGAAGTTACCGCCGTCAAGATGAACGTGACCGCCTCTGGTTCTTCCGCCGCCCTTCATTGAAACTACCATTGCGTTTGAATCAAGTCCGTCATCCCAGCCGGTTCTTGCGGTCATCATATTATGACCTTCTCCCGAATACCAGGTTAAGGGCAGATCCTCGTGCGCGGCAACGCTGAGATTAACATCGTTGTTTATAAGGTAGTCAACTCTTGAAGCGTTACCGTCTGTTCCTAAGGTTGTGATTCCGTCGTTTTCAATTTTATATGCTTCATAAATAAGATAAGGATCCTTATATCTGTTACCTACGAAAAACAGAGGCGAGGACGCGCCGTTATATTTAAAAGCATATTCCCATATATCTCCGTCACCGAGGAAGTTTCCGTCGGGACGGCGTCTGTATATATTGGCATAGGGCAGATACTTTTCATTTTCAGAAACAAGTCCGCCGAGGCCTATGGATTTAAGAATGGTATTTGCCTTTGCTTCATAGGTGAAACGTGAGTGACCGTAGGAATCCCCTTCAGCCTGCCACTGATCCTGATCGTAATAGAAATTGTTTATTGCCACATACTCAGAAAAGAATCTTCCTGCCGCTACATTCCAGATATCGGGATAATCCTCATAGGTTGCAATGGCAAAGCTCATAAAGTCAACCTGAAGCGAGCCTTCACTTCCGTGGTCTGAGTTAAAGGCAGACATCTTAACGGGAGGCCATCCGCATTCAAGCTTGGTGGAAATAGCAAGTCCTTTTTTTATCAGAATTTCCTTATCCTCTTCGGTTAAAAGGTCGTGGCACCAGTCGTAAACCTTTGAAATATACTGAATAATTCCGGAACGCGCCATGGTCAGCGAATCTCCGCTGTAGGAAAGGGTGGTAATATAATCCTTTATTCCCTTTACCGCCTTTTCCCCGTAATGCTTATAATTAACGGGATCTATTGCATACATAAATGCGCAGGCTTCAACATAATCATGAGTTTCCTGAGAATAGGAATATGCAACATCTGATGCCGCACGGCAGTCTCTATCGGGGGCTGCGATTTCCTGAACTGCTTCCCATGCCTTGATATTTTCGGGATGGTTAAGATTCTTCTTTATTTCCGGAATTGTTTCCTTATTCATATAAAGACGGGGATGACCTGCAGGAGGAGTGAATGCAGGAAGAGGAAAATAAAGATCGGTCATTGTTTCCCCTGCCTTACCAAGCTTAAAGGGAGCAGGCTTTGAGCCCTTTCCGACGGGAGCATAATACTCCGAATTTGTGATTATAAGCTTATCGGGCATAATATTAACCCTTCGGGGAATCAGCCCCAGATAATGTCTTCCCGCCTCAAGCCTTCTTGTGAAGGCTGAGTTCCAGGTGAAATCCTCTGCATTACTGAAGTGATACATTGTAGTAGTTCCGTCAAGGTTAACCCAGTAGTTACCGTCATTACCCACATATTTTGAACGAATCCAGAAGGTATAGTAATCGGTTTCCGCAACCTCAATGTAAAGCTTAACATGATCGTCACCGGTGGATTGGTCACGGACAACCTGAGCATCCGATGTGGTGGTTCCGTCCGAAAGGGGGCGTATGTATTTTCCGCCTGAGGCATCTTCGGGTTCATCCTCATAAACCTTATACCAGCCCTTAATCCACATATCCTCAAACTCGAATTCGCCGTATTTATCAGTTCCACCCTCAATGGTGAGCACGGGAACCTCCTTATCGGTATTGTATTCATTAATTTGCGCCGCAAAGCCGACATAGGGAATAAGGCTTAATAAAAGCACAAACGAAAGCACAGAGGCTATAAAACTTTTCCTTATTTTCATATATTTTCCTCCCCGGTCAATTTGTGTATATTTCACATTTTTAAGTCTCTTTCTCATTAATAATTGTATCATATTACTTTTAATTTGTAATTATGCCAAATTGACTTTTTTAAAAAACAAAAAAGGCGGAATTTCCGCCTTTTTAACTGTTTCAATATGAAAACAAACCGTAAAATTGACATATGTGAAATTGTGGTAATTGCCCAAATTTGATGTGTTATTGTGTTTTATTGACCTGATAAACTGCAGAGTTCCGCATTACGGCGACCCCTGTTCGCTGTCTTATGAGCTTAATTCCTTTAAAAGATTCTGATTCTGAAGCCTTAACCTGTCTGAAATCATGGCAATAAATTCAGAATTGGTCGGCTTGCCCTTATTAGACTGGATGGTATAGCCGAAAATACTCTGGATTGTTTCTTCATCGCCACGGTTCCACGCAACCTCGATTGCATGGCGGATTGCTCTTTCAACTCTTGGAGAGGTGGTATCAAAATCCTTTGCCACCTGAGGATAAAGCTCCTTGGTTACAGAATTTATAATATCTCTGTCTATAATAGCCTTGATTATCGCCCTTCTTAAATACTGATATCCCTTGATATGAGCAGGCACACCAACCTTATGAATTATTTTCGTTACCTTATTTTCAATAATATCCTCTACCCGGTTGGAACGGAAGCCGAATTCATCCGCAGGTTCATCTTTGAATTCAAATATTTCCGTCTTGAGCTTCGCCTTTAAAAGCTCTCTTATTATTCTGAAAAGCTGAGAGGGAACGCAGGGCTTCGCAAGAAAATAGCTTGCACCGTATTCCATTGTTTTTTTGATTACCGTATCGTTTGTAACTGCAGAAGAAACAATAATAAGAGGAAGATTTCCGTAAAACTCACTATGAATTTCTTCAAGAATTTCCATTCCGTCCACAAAAGGAAGCACAACATCAGTTATTAAGACATCCGGATTGAATTTTCTTATATATTCAATCACGTGTCTTCCATCTGAAATTACTCCCACAAGCTCATAGGAAGGCTCGCTCTTAAACGCCTTCACAAGCTCGTTCTTGAATCTGATGTTATCATCTGCAACAAGAACTCTTATTTTTTTGTCTTTCATTGACGTAAACACTCCTTACTGATTTCCAAATTTTTACAACTATACACATTATACATTATAACCTGAAATATTTCAAGAGTATTTTTACATTTTTTGGAAATTATTTTCGACAAGCTTCGCACTTTCCGGATTTACGTTATTAAAACCGTGTCTGATTCCTTAACGTTGCCATAGAAGGTACGTCCATTGTCCCCAGAACTACCGTCTCGCAAAAATGGTTATAGCATTAAAGTAGTGATTCCTATTTCCATATTCATACGATATAACGACTTTATCAATTCACTAGAAATATCAAATGTGTATTGCTCGTTTTCGGGACACACACAAATATGAATACGCCTACGTATACTTCTTTTCACATTCAATATTTCAAATAACTTATTC
>JAZQFU010000029.1:0-2338 GCA_045539675.1 Clostridia bacterium
GTTGAGGCTCTCATAGAGAAAAGACAGCAGGCAAGAAAGGAAAAGAATTTTGCACTTGCCGATGAAATCAGAAATCAGCTTTCCGAAATGGGAATAATCCTTGAGGATACCCGTCAGGGAGTTAAATGGAGCAAGGCGTAATTTATTCTTGACATCAAAAAAATACTGTGTTATAATTACGGAAAAGGCATTGAAGAGGACACGTTAACGGATTAAATACCGTCAAGAGAGACTGCATCAGCGGCTGAAAGTGCAGTTACGGAATTCCCGTTAATACCACCTCGGAGCAGCCGGCGAAAATGGTTTTCCAACTAAGCCGGACGGGAAAAGCCCGTTACAGCTTACCTAAAGTGACCGGATATTCCGGTAATCAGGGTGGAACCGTGAGATTTTAATCCCACCCCTGACTTTGTTCAGGGGTGGGTTATTTTTTTGGAGGTATATTATGAACGAATACTCATTTGAAAATCCCGAATTCAAAAAACAATACTGGCATACCTGCTCGCATATTATGGCGCAGGCAGTAAAACGCCTTTTCCCTCAGGTTAAGCTTGCAATCGGCCCTGCCATCGCCGAGGGCTGGTATTATGATTTTGACCTTGATGTTTCAATCACTCCCGAAATTTTAGAGCAGATTGAAGCGGAAATGAAAAAAATCTGCAAAGAAAAAATAAAGCTCGAAAGATTTACTCTTCCCCGTGACGAGGCTTTAAAGCTTATGGCGGATGAGCCCTATAAAACAGAGCTTATAAACGAGCTTCCCGAAGGCGAAGAAATCTCCTTCTACCGTCAGGGGGAATTCACCGATTTATGCGCAGGCCCTCATATGGATTCTACCGGAAGAATCAAGGGTAATGCAATAAAGCTTTTATCCTGTGCCGGTGCTTACTGGAGAGGCGACGAAAAAAACAAGATGCTTCAGCGTATATACGGAATTTCCTTCCAGAAAAAAGAAGAGCTTGACGAATATATTGCGGCAAAGGAAGAAGCCTTAAAGCGTGACCACAATAAGCTGGGAAGAGAGCATGGCTACTTCACCACCGTTAATTCAATCGGTCAGGGACTTCCCATTCTTCTCCCCAAGGGTGCAAGAGTTATTCAGCTTCTGCAGAGATGGGTTGAGGATGTTGAGCAGGAGCATAACTATCTTTTAACCAAGACTCCTCTTATGGCAAAGAGAGATTTATATAAGATTTCCGGCCATTGGGATCACTACCGTGACGGAATGTTCATTATGGGCGATCCCGATGACGAGGAAAAGGAATGCTTCGCACTCCGCCCCATGACCTGCCCCTTCCAGTATCAGGTATTTTTAAATCAGCCTCAGAGCTACCGTGACCTGCCCATGAGACTGGGCGAAACCTCCACCCTTTTCCGTAACGAGGAATCGGGAGAAATGCACGGACTTATCAGAGTACGTCAGTTCACTATTTCGGAGGGTCATCTTGTTCTCCGTCCCGATCAGCTTGAGGAGGAATTCAAGGATTGCTTAAGCCTTTGCAAATACTTCCTCGGAACCGTTGGACTTCTTGAAAACTGCTCCTTCCGTTTCTCCCAGTGGGATCCTGCAAATACCAAAAAATACGAAGGAACTCCGGAGCAATGGGAAGAAGCTCAGAACGTTATGAAAAATATTCTTGATAATCTCGGAGTGGAATACGAGGTCGGAATAGATGAAGCCGCTTTCTACGGCCCCAAGCTTGATATTCAGTATAAGAACGTATTCGGCAAGGAAGATACGATTGTTACAATTCAGATTGATATGCTTCTTGCGGAAAAATTCGGAATGTATTATACAGACAGCGACGGTCAGAAAAAGCTTCCCTATATTATTCACAGAACAAGTCTTGGCTGCTACGAAAGAACTCTTGCTTATCTTATTGAAACCTTTGCCGGTGCACTCCCCACATGGATGGCTCCCGAGCAGGTAAGAATTCTCACCATTACAGACAGAGCCGCAGACTATGCCGCTGAAATCAAGGCAAAGCTTTCAAAATACAGAGTTACCGTTGATGACAGCTCAAATACCTTGAAATACAAAATCCGTAATGCACAGCTTGAAAAGATTCCCTATATGATTATTCTCGGTGACAAGGATATTGAAAACAAAACCGTTTCTGTCCGTCACCGCTCGGGAGAAGACCTCGGCGCAATCTCCTTTGAGGAATTTGAAGCAATAATCAAGGATGTTGTAGAGAACAAATTAAAGAAATAATCACAAAAAGGGCGTGTCTCAATAAGTGATTTTTCACTCAATTGAGGCAACGCCCTTTTTCGGGGATAGGAAAAATTGATTCAGAATGGACAAACTGAGCCGTGGCAAGCATTAAACTTGCCA
>JAZQFU010000030.1:0-10299 GCA_045539675.1 Clostridia bacterium
TTGCACAAGATGGTGTATTGCTTTATATTTATTTAATTACTTATTGCTACCGTGAAAAAGGGTATTACTGCATTGTCGATGAAGACTCAATGCTTCTTATTTCTGATGCTATTAAAATCGAACCGGGCAATGTTGGTCTGATGATTGAATTTATGATAGATAAAAATCTTTTTAACGTGCTCAGAATAACTGAAAGTAAAATGATTTTAACATCAGAAAGAATCCAAAAAAATTATATGGCAGCTGTCAAATCCAGAGGAAAGAAAGTAAGAGTGAAGGTTGACGGTTACATCTGGAGATTATCTGCAGAGCAAACCGAAGAGTATATGGAAGTAATCCGCAGAGAAAGTTTCGAAAATGATTTGTAGATCTAATCAAATTAAAAAGTTATCAGCATTTCCGCAGTTTGTATCCACAGGTTGTTGATAACTTTTTTTGTGACATAAAATTATTCCTGGGAAAAACCACATAAGAATAACTTAATTATTCCTGAGAATAACTTAATTTATCCTGAGAATAATTCACAAATAAAATAAAAATAAAAATAAAATAAAAATAAAAAAAATAAAATCTGCGTTTGAATAAACATACGTCCCTTCGGGAATTTCGTTCGTTCAAACAGAAAGGAATTGAAATGGATAAAGACTTATTATGTAAAATAATCGACTTACTGGAACAGGACAGAACCTATGCAGAAGCAAATTGTTATTCGTCAGCTGTCTTGTACTCTGAAGCTCTACATATAATCCGCAAAGCTGCAGCTGAAGGTATAATATAAAAAAGTGTGGCAACGAATGTTGCATATTGCCTGATGCATTGTAGGTCGCTCCGCTCCCATCCGCACGACGCGCGGATGGAGAGCTTCGCTCGTCTTCGTTTGGGGAGTCGCTCGGCGCAACCGCCCCACAATGCGGGGCGGTCCTGCCTCGCTCGTTTGGGGGGCTTGCTACCGTATCAGGGGTCACCCGCTGAAGCTCAGTAACATAACTTATCACAGCGAGCGTGTAAGAGCGTGCAAGTTACTGAGCTTCAGCCGGGTTCCGTGGGGCGGGGCTGTTGTGGTAACGTCGGCGCGCCCGGTTCAACTGCCTGCGCTTTTATCCAAAAAAGCGCTTTCATTTTGGATAAAAAGGCTGATGTAAGTAAGCTTCGAAGGTTGGCATCAGCCTTTTTACGAGCCCCGACAAGGGGGTCCAAAATTCATTTTTTGGATAAAAGCTTGGCGCTTGCCGGCCTGCGCCTCCTTCGTTCCTTAACCGTTTGTACATTTATCCGCGAACATTTGTTTATCAAGCCTTCGGCTTCTCGCTCGCGCTCGTGCCCGCCCGAAGCGGCGGGCGCTCCCTTCGGTCGAAGGTTGGGGATTAATAATAAGAAAGTATCTGGTATAGTAAGTATGTCAGTAAGTGTAGTGCAGCGGTAAGCGTTAGCGAGTTTTGTTTGTGGTCGTTCCCGCCCGCTTCCGGTGGTGCGTTCGATAAGTCGGTCCGCCTTCCCCCGCCCACGTGGCAGGGCGGGGAAAGAAGTCCCTCCAATCGTCCGCCCCGCCTCCAAGGCGGGCGTTCCCTTGCTATCGTCAAAAGCATTAAACGTTTCTCATATTGTTTCCGTTTCTTTCGCCCTGGCGGGTGCGGTTGCCCGGTCAGCGGTGCGCGCTGTGTCTCCGTCCCGCCGGCGGAAAAGATCGCTTTGCTTTAATCCGCCGGCGGTTAGGCGCCAAAGCGCTTCCGCCTTTCGTTGCCAACGCAAAAATACTTTAATAAAAAATGTCTAAATTAAAAAATCTTTATTTAAAAATGTTGCAAATAATTATAGTATCTGCTATAATACAAATGTTCATGAATCAAATTTTTCCTCGCGTTGCGAACCTCTTCGGCGACTGCATCGGTGATTCATTCGCCGAAGAGTGCAGAGGAAGGAAAGGAGATTAGTGTGAAGCATTATAACATCTCAAACAGAAAATCAGTCACCATGCGCATAAGAATAACGGCCAAAATGAAGAATGATATCAAAGCTGCAGCAGAGAAAATAGGTTGCTCTGAATCAAGAATAATAAGAACTGCATTAAATACCTTTTTATATTACGGCCAACCATCAAACCCCGGTGTTATTTTCGTTAGTTAATAAGTAGGGTTTGTCCTGCTACATATGTATTTTTGAAAGGAGAAAAAAATGGCTGAAGCAAAAGTGGGAATTCATATAAATATCCCGGAGAAGCTTTTCAGAAAATTTAAAATATTCTGTGCCGAGACCGACGTAAGCATGACCGAGGTATTAATCGAAGCAATAAAAAAAGTAATTAAAAAATAAAGTGTGTCGCAAAGTGTGTCGAGCGTACTCTTTTCCCCTTTTAATATAAAAACAACAAAAACCCTTAAAGCCTTATGCTTCAAGGGTTTTGTTTGGTCGGAGTGACAGGACTTGAACCTGCGGCACCTAGACCCCCAGTCTAGTGCGCTACCACCTGCGCTACACCCCGATATTCAATTAATCTTAAGGTCATCTCTCCTTAAGACCGAAAACCATTATAACACATAAGTTTGAAAAGTGCAAGCTTTTTTTGAAAAAATATTAAAAAATATTTTCCGGTAGAAATTGACACTTTACGAATCATAATATATAATATAAATATGAGTATATGTTGTTTTACCGGTCCAAGGCTTTCGAAGCTGAATTTCATAAAGGGTGAGGAAGATTCACGTTGTCTGATTCTTAAGGAAAAAATATATTCCGCTGTCAGGGAGTTGTATGAAAGAGGGTATACCGAGTTTTTAAGCGGAATGGCAGAGGGCGTGGATATTTTTTGTGCGGAAGCAGTTCTTTCATTAAAAGCTGAGCATCCCGAAATACTGCTTCATGCCGTGCTTCCGTTCCCGCACAGGGGAGACGGAAGACCTGAAGGAGAGAAGGAAAGATTTCTTTCGCTTATTGAGAAATGCGACAGTATTTATCACGTTCATGAAAAATACTGCTACGGATGTTATTACGACCGCAACAGATATATGGTGGATAAAAGTCATATTCTTCTTGCGGTATTCAGTAAAAGCGGAGGAACTGCATATACTATTAAATACGCAGTAAAACAAGGGAAGCCCGTAAAGGTTATAGGAGAAATTTAACGGAGGAAAATAAATGCCATATAACAGTCTTTTAAAGGATCATTTCTACATAAAAATCATTATTCTTTTTGTTTTCAATAACTATAAAAAGCCTATCCGGAATCAGAGAATTACCGATATAGTCCTTGAGGAATTTGAAATTGATTATTTCGATTTTCAGAAGTGCTTATACGATTTGCTTTCTATTTCTCTTGTGAGAGTTTTTCAGGAGGATAAAAACAATATGTATGAGCTTACCGAAAAGGGTAAGGAGGTTTCCACTCTTTTTGAAGACCGTATTCCCTATATAATAAAGCAGAAGCTTCTTTTCAGTATAAATAAGGGTCTTGAAGCACTTGAGCCCAAGACTGCCGTTGAAGCAGACGTTCAGGTTTCCCATAAGGGAGAATTCAATGCTTTCCTTAAAATATATGAAATGGGAGATTTGCTTTTTGAAATCAATATGAATGTAGGCTCAAGGGAGCTTGCTTATAAAACCAAGGAATATTTTCTTAATAATGCCCAGACCGTTTATCAGGAGGCAGTTAAAAACATAATGAAAGGGATAAAGGAATAATGCAGATTGAAAGAATAGTTACCGGCCCTCTCGGGGAAAACTGCTATATTATATACGACAGAGAAGCAAAGGAAGGAATAATCGTTGATCCCGGCTCTTCCGCACCCAAGATAATAAGAACGGTGGGAATACTTAATATAAAGATTAAAAGCATAGTTTTTACTCACGGTCACTTTGATCATATCATGGCTTATACGAAGGTTCGTGAGGCGTTTCCCGAAGCAAAGCTTCTTGTATGCGAAGCGGAAAATGAGGTGCTTTCCGATCCTTCAAAAAGTCTTCTTAAAACCGGGGATATAATCGTTCCCGACGTGTTTTTAAAGGATAATGATAAGGTTTCATTCGGCGGCTGCTCTCTTCAGGTTATTCATACTCCGGGCCATACGGCAGGAAGTATCTGCCTTTACGGAGAAGGCAATCTCATTTCGGGAGATACTCTTTTCAGAAGAAGCATCGGAAGATGGGATTTGCCCACGGGAAACGGCGAAGAGGAAATTAATTCAATTATGACGAAGCTTTTTGTTCTTCCCGATGATACCTTGGTTTATCCCGGTCATGGAGAAGCCACTGTCATAGGGGAGGAAAAAGAGCTCAATGAGGTGCTGAGATGGAGATAAAGCTCTCTCTTTCGGGGCATAGCAGAACCTATGAAATAATTCATATAATAAGAGCGGTTTTTCCCGATGCGGAATTTTCCGATGAAGGGGAAATTCACGTTGAAAGCATTCTTGAAAATGAAAATATAATAACCGTTATAACAGGGCAGGGAAAAACCGAAAGAGCGGAATATTCACTTTCAGAAAATCATCGCGGAGTCACTTCGCCCGGTCACGGAGTATGTATTTCCTTTCTTAAGTGTGCGAAAAAATTTAAAGAGGTGTATGTTCCCTGGGGAGCGCTCATCGGCATCAGACCCTCGGGGATGGTTGCTAATTTCCGCCATGCCGGATATTCCGATAAAGAAATCAAAGAGATTCTTTCAAAGGATTATATGGTGGAGGCGGATAAGCTTTCCCTTATGTTTTCAACGGCAAATGCAGAAGCGGAGCTTATAAAAACACTTCCCGAAAACGGTGTTTCTTTTTATATAGGCGTGCCGTATTGTCCTACCCGTTGCTCATACTGCAGCTTTATTTCAAGAGCAGTAAGAAGTGAAGATGAGCTGGAAAAATACGTGGAATGTCTTATCCGTGAGTTTGAAATTATTGAAAATGCGGATTTTTTAAAGCCTGTAAGCATATATATAGGCGGTGGGACTCCCACGGTTCTTTCACCTTCTCAGCTTTCAAGGGTTATGGAGGCTTTAGCAAAGCGTATTGATGTTTCCGCCTTAAGAGAATATACCGTAGAGGCAGGCAGACCCGATACGGTGACCGAAGAAAAGCTCAGGGTAATAAAGGAGCTTGGAGCAGGAAGAATAAGCATCAATCCCCAGACTCTTAAAAACGATACCTTAAAGCTTATAGGAAGAAATCATACAGCGGAGGATTTTTACCGGGCCTTTTCCGCGGCAAGGAAGGTTGGCTTTGAAACCGTAAATACCGATCTTATTGCAGGGCTTCCCGGCGAAACTGCAGAGGATTTTGAAAAAAGCATAAAAGGAATTACGGGGTTAAAGCCGGAGAATATAACCGTGCATACCCTTTCGGTTAAAAGAGCGGCGGCACTTACGCTTGCAGATGCCGTGAAAAATCCTGCATATGAAATGCATAAAAGAGCATCGGGAATTCTTGAGGGCTACAGTCCTTATTATCTTTACCGTCAGAAAAATACGGTGGATAATCTTGAAAACACCGGATATTCCCTCCCGGGGCATGAATGTATATATAATATGTGTATGATGGGAGATATTCAGAATATAATATCCTTCGGAGGCGGAGGAGTAACCAAATTTATCGGCGAAAAAAGTATAGAGAGGATCAGAAATCCAAAAGACGGAGACCTTTATATTAAAACTATAGATGATGTAATTAAAGGAAAGGAGCAGAAAATTGCAGAATACCGTAACAGCGGAATATGTTAACCAAAGACTTTCGGAGCCGTCAGCATTCGTTGAAGAATGTGAAAAATGCTTCGATTCAAAAATAGAAAATCTCGCAGAATACTGCAGAAGGAAAGAAATAAGATTTGTTTTTCTCGCAGGCCCAAGCTCCTCCGGTAAAACCACTTTCACAAAGAAAATGGCGGAAATGCTGGGAGCAGGAACGCTGACCTTAAGCCTTGACGATTATTATAAGGAATATGCGGATATTCCCTTAAGCAAAAACGGAAAGCCCAATTATGAAACCGTAAGTGCAATTCAGATAAAGCGTTTCAGAGAGGATTTTGAAAAGCTTGTAAAGGGTGAAGAGATTTCTGTTCCCATGGTGGATTTTGCAGAGAAAAAGGTCATAAAGGAAAACAGAAGGGCAACGCTTGGTAAAGACAGCGCTGTGATAATCGAAGGGCTTCATGCTCTCAATGAAAAGTTTTACGGAGTATGCAGAGAAAAATGTCTTAAAATATTCATCTGTCCCATGAGTGAGGTAACTGTCGGAGGCAGAATTATTTCAAACTATGATATACGTTTTATAAGGCGTGCGGTAAGAGACAATTTTTTCAGAAGTGCAGATATTGCGCTGAGCCTTGATTTATGGGAAAGCGTTCGTGCCGGAGAAAAAATATATATGTCAAAATATCGCAGAAATGCGGATTTTCTTGTTGATACCTTTGTGCCTTATGAGCTTTGTGCATTGAAGGGGGAGGCGGAAAAGCTTTTTGCGGGTGCAGAGCAGACTCTGAAAATCAGAAGGCTTAAGAATATTATTTCAGCCTTTAAAGCTATTGATTTGAAGCTTATTCCGGAAAACTCAATACTACGGGAGTTTCTTAAAATTTAACGAATACTATTGAAAAAAACATAAATTTATAATATAATGAAGAAAAAAGGTGGTTTTTATATGGAATGGATAGAACAGGTAAAGGATACGGTTATCAAAACCGCAAATGCGGCATACGGAAAATCCGAGCAGCTGGTTGATATAGCAAAGGTAAAGCTTTCCATAGTAAATGCGGAAAGTGATGTTAAAAAGCTTTATACCGAGCTTGGAGCGGTTTTATATGAAAAATATAAGGCTTCTGAGGCTGTGCCCGAAGAATTTTCCGAGCTTTGCATGAAAATTGATTCCAAGCAGGCAGAAATTTCCGAAGCAAGAGGAAAGCTTGCCGCACTTAAAAATGCTGCAATCTGCAAAAACTGCGGAAAAGAAGTTCCGGAAAATTCCGCATTCTGCCCTTCCTGCGGAAATAAAGTCGGCGAAGAAGTAATAATAATTGAAGAATAATACGTAAATAAGGAAAAAAATACTTGACTTTTTAAGAAGTATTGATTATAATGTATCGGTAAGGGATTTTCGTAATCCATTTTTAGTGTGCTGAAGAGGAGGTGTGTCTTAATGAAAAGAACATATCAGCCCAAAAAAAGACAGAGAAGTAAAGAACACGGCTTCAGAAAAAGAATGAGTACGTCCAACGGCAGACAGGTATTAAGAAGAAGAAGATTAAAGGGCAGAAAAAAATTAAGCGCTTAATAATGGAAATGCCGTTCGTCTTTGCGGCATTTCTTTTAAATTTCAGAGGTTATTATGCGTGAATTCACATCCATTAACGAAAACAGGGAATTTATGTTTATGTACAGAAGGGGCAAGTCTTTTGCCGCTGACTGTATAGTGATTTATTTCAGAAAAAACAATAAATCCCATATACGTCTCGGTATCACCGTTACCAAAAAAGTCGGTAAGGCTGTGGTGCGCAACCGGGTAAGAAGGCGGATAAGGGAGGCGTTTTCGGAGCTTTGCCCCGGAATCTCCCGTTCTTGTGATATAATAATTGTGGCAAGAACCAAGGCTGCCGAAAGCTCGTATTCTGAAATAAGGTCTGCAATGAAATATCTTATGCATAAGGCGGAGTTGCTATGAAGAAAATAGCCATCCGTCTTATAGAGTTGTACAGAAAGTATTTGTCACCTTTAAAAAGGCATCCTACCTGCAGGTTTATTCCCACCTGTTCCGAATATGCGATTATGGCAATTGAAAAGTACGGATTTTTCAAAGGCGTTTTGAAATCTGTATGGAGGATTTTAAGGTGTAATCCGTTTTCGCGGGGCGGAATTGATTTGCCCTGATGCAGACTGCGTTTGAATTTTACTTTATCAAGGAGTGAAGGCATGGATTTTCTGGGAACGCCCATCGGATTTCTGATGGATTTGATTTACGGCTTCGTTTCCAATTACGGACTTACCATTATCGTTCTTACGATAATTTTTAAGCTTGTTCTTCTGCCGCTTACGATAAAGCAGCAGAAATCGACTCAGGCAATGCAGGCGGTTCAGCCTCTGCTTGCTGAAATTCAGAAAAAATATGCAAATGAAAAGGAACGTCAGAGTCAGGAGATGTTAAAGCTCTATAAGGAGTATAATATCAATCCTGCGGCAGGCTGCCTGCCTACTCTCATTCAGTTCCCGATTCTTATCGGACTTTACGGGGCAATTGCGAAGCCTCTTAAGTTCATGTTCGGAATGACCGCAGAGCAGATTGAAAAGCTTTGTGAGCTTGTTGGATTAACCTCCGGCGGAAATTCCTATTATTACCAGATTCTTGCGGCGAAAAAGGCTGCGGCGCCCGAATTTCTTTCAAAGGCGCAGGAAATTTGCGATAATTTCAGAGCCCTTGATTTTAATTTTCTGGGAATTGACTTATCGGCAACGCCGAAAATCGGATTCCTTGACTGGCTTTGGGTGCTTCCCATTCTTGCGGCTTTGCTTACTTATTTAAGCAGTAAGATGATGCAGACTCCGTCTTCCGATGCTCAGTCGGAAGGCCAGAAAACCGCAAAATATATGATGTATTTCTTCCCTGCGATGATTTTATATCTCGGATTTACCGTTCCTACGGGTCTTTCCCTTTACTGGGTGGTTAACAGTCTTCTTCAGATTGTTCAGTATTACGTGCTTGACCGTAAGCTTAAGGATAAGCTTGCCGCAAGCGTAACAGCGGGAATGGAAGAAAAGAAGCATCAGAAAAAATTAAAGAAGAAAAAATAGAATCCCGTATATAACGGGAGATGACATATGGAGGAGCTTATGCAGAAGGAGCTTATATCAACAGGAAAAACCGTTGACGAAGCAATTGAAAACGGTCTTTCGCAGCTTAATTTAACAAGAGATGATGTTGAAATCGAAGTGATTGAGGCTTCAAATAAGGGGCTTTTCGGTATCATCGGTCAGAAGGATGCAAAGGTTCTCATTAAAGTGAATGAGGATGAAAATGCAGGTGTAGTTGAATTTGTAACCGAACTTCTTAAGCATATGGGGGTTGAAGCAACCGCAGAAATCACCGTAGAAGAGAATATTATGAAAATTAACTTAAGCGGTGAGGGTATGGGAATCGTAATCGGAAGAAGAGGAGAAACTCTTGATGCGGTTCAGCATATCGTTCAGCTTTATGTTAACAAAACCTTTGAAAAGTTCTATAAGGTAAGAATTGATACTGAGGATTACAGAGCAAAAAGAGAAGAAGCTCTTATTAACCTTGCCAACGGTATGGCAAAAAGAGTTCTGAGAACCAGAAAAGAAATAATCTTAGAGCCTATGAAGGCTTATGAGAGAAGAATTATCCATACCGCTCTTCAGGGCTATAATAAAATCAAGACCTACAGTATCGGCGACGAGCCAAACAGAAAGATAATTGTGGCTTATAAGTATACCGAAAGAGCAAAAGATACCGAAGAGGTAGCTGAAGAATAGTTTTAAAAAGGGCTTTCTTAATGAAAGCTCTTATTTTTATATGAATTTAATAAATTTTATAAAAAAAATATTGACTGTTTGACTAAAATGTTTTATAATGTTTTTATGTAGGATTGGTTATTATAGGGTAGTAGTCAAACCTCCAAATAAAACCTAAAGAAAGAGGAGATAAGAAATGTTAAAGAAACTCTCAGCAATGCTTCTTGCAGCAACAGTAGCAGTTACTTCCGTGGTTCCTGCTTTCGCCGCATCAACAGCCGGTATTCTTACCGATGAAGAAGCAAAAGTTAACGTTCTTGCGGATATTACCGCAAAGGTAACGGATAAAGGGGAATACGTTCAGGGGCCCATTACCGTTATTGCAACTCAGAGATACCCCAAATTTGATTTTCGTGCGGATCTTGATATGAGTTCCGTAAGAGAAGCTTTTGATACGCTTTTAACCAAGTATGTTACAGAAGAAAATCTTCTGAAAATCGGCGGTTATTACGGAATTACCAGTGCAGCTGAGGTTAAAGAAAAGCTTTATGTTGTTGGTAATATGGATGTTAAGGTTTCATATCCCGGCGCAATTAAAGTTCCCGAAGAATTTAAAAAGGCTACCGGACTTTACGGGTTCGGATCAACCTCAGGTGATATGTCAATTTATGAGGAAACAGCAGCAAGAGCAGAAGCAAATTCAACACTTTCTATTACTGTAGATATTCCTCCCGTTAAGGCTGAACTTCTTGAGTCAGACCTTGATAAATACTTAACTGATTTATATCTTGAATGTATCGGCAATCAGACCTCCAAGCCCGGAACATATAAAATTTCAGGTTCTGTTGAAGGTTATACCGATA
>JAZQFU010000031.1:0-5210 GCA_045539675.1 Clostridia bacterium
GAAAGCATTGCTTCGTCGGTAATATGTGCGGCACTTTTCGGGCTTATATCCTTAACGGATATGATAGACGGAAAGCTTGCCAGAAAACATAATCAGATAACCGATTTCGGAAAGTTCCTTGATCCTCTTGCAGATAAGATACTTGTGGTTTCCGTAATGGTTGCCTTTATTTCCAAGGGATATATTTCTTCCGTTGCGGTTATTATCGTTATCTTAAGAGAGTTTACGGTTACTTCATTAAGACTCATTGCAGCAAGCAGTAACGTGGTTATTGCTGCCTCCTGGTTTGGAAAGGCAAAAACAGTTTTTCAGATAGTAACCATTCTTGTGCTTATGTTTTTCCCTCATATCAAGGCACTTACTTCCTTCCCCATTTGTGAAATACTTGTATGGGCAATGGCAGGAATCACCGTGCTTTCGGGAGCAGATTATGTTATTAAAAACTTTGGAATAATAGACTATCGCAAATAAAAGAGGCAAATAAAATGAACTATTTTTACGGACTTAAGAAGGGGTTGCCAATTGGTCTCGGATATCTTTCCGTATCCTTCGGATTCGGAATAACCGCATTCCGTATGGGTATTCCTGCAATTGGAGCGATTCTTATTTCCCTTCTTAACCTTACGTCTGCGGGGCAGGTTGCAGGCTTAACAATCATAACTGCAGGCGGAACTGTTATTGAAATGATTACAGCGCAGCTTATAATAAATTTAAGATATTCTCTTATGGGAATATCGTTAACCCAGAAGCTTTCTCCGGATTTCAGCTTAAGGCACCGTATGGTGGCATCCTTCGGAATAACCGACGAGAATTTTGCAGTTGCATCTTCAGAAAAGCAGGATGTGACTCCGTCATATTATTACGGTCTTATGACTCTTCCCATTATCGGATGGACTCTGGGAACCGCCCTCGGTGCAATCTGCGGAGAAATTTTTCCGGCGGATATTTCTGCCGCACTCGGACTTGCCATATACAGTATGTTTGTTGCTATTGTAATTCCCGAGGTAAGAAAAAGCAAAGGTGTTTTATTCGGAGCGTGTTTTTCCGTGGCACTCAGCTGTATTCTCTATTATGTGCCCTTCTTAAGTAAAATCCCCGAGGGCTTTGCGATTATAATATGTGCGGTTATCGCCTCTGCGGCGGCAGCATATTTTATGCCGAGGAGGGATGAAAATGAATAAAGAATTTTTCATACTTCTTACTGCAATGGTGATTACTACATATCTTGTTCGAATGCTTCCTTTTTCATTTTTTTCAAAGAAAATTGAAAACAGGTTTATAAAGGATTTTCTTTACTATATTCCTTATTCGGTGCTTGGTGCTATGACTGTTCCTTATATTTTTTATGCGGGGGGAAGTCTGTGGTCATCTCTTGCCGGCTTCGGTGCGGCACTTATAATGGCATTCTTTAACCGCTCACTTTTAAGCGTTGCGGCAGTATCGTGTCTGGTGGCATATATAGTCAGTATTATATAAAAAGCAAGGGTATCAGCCCTTGCTTTTTCTTATATAATGTATCCTGTAACAATTCCCAGCAATGCCGAAAGTCCTATTATAACAATGGGACTTAATTTTTTCTTCTGGAGGAAAAGCATCAGTATGAATATTGCCGCCGATACAAGAAATTCGGGTGACCATAATACTTTAAGTGCAAATCCTTCGGGGAAGAAAACGGTTTTTCCGATGGATATCACAGCGGTTCCGATAAGTCCAACAACCGCAGGACGAAGTCCGTTCATACAACCGGCAACATATTTGTTTTCCTTAAATGCAAGATAAGCTCTTGCAATAACAAGAATTATAATAAATGAGGGAAGAACTACTCCCAAGGTTGCACAGAATGAGCCGAAAATTCCTCCCGTTTCCGAGCCGATATAGGTTGCCATGTTTATGGCAAAGGGGCCGGGGGTTGATTCCGCAACCGCAACAAAATTTATAAGCTCCTGCTCGGTTGCCCAGCCAAGCTTAAGCACGTTCTGCTGAATTAAGGGAAGCATTGCATATCCGCCGCCGAAGGTGAATGCTCCTATTTTAAGAAAGGTTAAAAATAACTGAAGGTAAATCATTTGCTTTTCTCCTTTCCTGCAGTAAGTGAATAGCAAAGTCCGATAATGGCACAGGCTATAATAACGTAAAGCACGTTAACATCAAATATAACCACCGTGAGGAATGCCATAGCGGCAATTACATATGAAAAGACATTTTTTGGAATCTGCTTTCCCATTTTTAAAAGTGCTTTTATAATAAGTGAAAGCACTCCGGCTCTTATTCCGAAAAATGCATATTTAACTGCACGGCTTTCGGAAAATTCTCTCAGAAACAATGAAATGAGATAAATAATAACAAATGAGGGAATAACAACTCCCGCAGTTGCACAGAATGCTCCGAAAAATCCCGCAGTCTGATAGCCGATAAAAGTTGCCGCATTGATTGCGATGGGCCCGGGAGTTGATTCCGCAACCGCAACAATATCAAGAATATCCTTTTCGCTTACCCATTTGTTTTTTTCTGCCGCTTCCCGCTGAATCAGGGGAATCATTGCATATCCGCCGCCAAAGGTGAAGGCGCCGATTTTCATAAATGTGAGAAGAAGCTTAAGATAAGGCTTCTTTTTTTTATTTTCCATTTAATCATTCCTTTCAATGTATATTTATAACATAATTTTCAAAGAAAGTAAATATTATCCGCTAAAATAAGAATAAATATACTTTACTCGTTGACTTTTAGTATATCAGATGATATAATATTCGCCATACTATTATATCGGAGGCATGAGAATGAAACGAATTGTTGCAATAATGTTGGCTTTAATGATGATTATGTCATCATTTACGGGCTTTGCACAGGAGAACGTATCTGAACTGCCGGGGACAGGGAATGTTGGCGGCGGAGGCGGAAGTTCGGAGGACGTATCCGAAAACGGTGCACAGGGAAAATCCTCTTCAAAAGTTACGGTAAGTGATTCCCTGATAACGGAAGGGGAAAATGAAATTAACGGATACGCATATATTGAAAGCTTATCTGTTTTATTTGATGATGTTACCGTGATAGGTGCATTGTATTCGGAAGATACTCTTGTGGCAACGGATATACAGACTGTAAAACCACTTGCCGGAGTTGCCAATAAGGTTGACTTCACCTTCCCGAAGGTTTACTGGGACAGATTTGAGGTTTTCGTTTTTGATAACCTTAACAGTCTTATGCCTTTAGCTTCCAAAAGTATTGCAGAAACCAAGGAGCTTCCCTTTGGCGTTCTTTACGCACTTTATGAAGATACTAATGGAATAGATAGTGTTCCCAAGGCTGTTATTTATACCCCTGCAGGAAAATTTGTTACATATGAATTTGCTAAAAACGTTCATATCAACGGAGACGAATACAATGATTATAACGTAGTAAAGAATTCCGATATTATTAATTGGCTGGATGATGACTGTCAGAAAATTGTTTATTACAAGGTAAATGAAAACGGAGAAATAACCGATTTTTATTTCAGAGGCGGACTTGAACCCTTCGGTTACAGTTGCCGTTTTGGTGAATATGAGTTTAATCCGTATGACAATACTCTGGGTGGATTTTCAGCAGATAACGGAGTATTTGCAACTTTATATGAGGATGAATATCAGTCTGCTGATATGCTCGATCGCGAAAGCTTCGGAATGGCAGGAGCAAATCCTTTTGCGCCGGGAAAAATGTATTACGCAGAGCTTATTACCGATTCCGAAAGCGGAGATATTATTTACGGAATGGTATTTGGTTATTCTCCCTTTGTTCCCGATAATTCGCCGGTTATTGCCGTTGAATCCGTGGGAGCATATGCAGATGAAAACGGAGACTACTTCAGATATGTGAGCGGATATTCCGGCGGTGAAAAGATTTCCTTTGCTGTCGGAGAAGCATGGGGCGACACGATATATTATGATTTTGAGAATAATGAATTAGACTGGTATAATATTACCCGCGGAGATATCATCCGATATTATAATACAGGTAAAAATACTCTGATTCAGGTGCTTTTAAGCGACGAAGACAGAGAAATGATAATGAATGATGAATTAGCGGGGCAGATATTCGGCGAAGAGTGTGCATATGTGGGAACCGTTATAAGCTATGACGGTGAAAATGTTGAATTTGAGGAAAGGGAATATTATCTGCCTGCAACCGCAGATGCGGTGATGATTAGAAGTAACGATGAGGTTATTTATGACGGAGTTTCTGCCCTTAACGTTGAGACCGAAGAGCTTAACGACGGAGGAAATGACGATATACTCTTCATGTACCAATCATCTGAAAATAACTATAATGCAGTTATTTTTGACCGTGACTGCGATACTTCCTATGCAACGGAAGGAAACGGAAGCGCATCGGTTAAAGGGATGAATATAACCTCTCCTTATTCCGATGTTTCCGAATCGGATGAAGAATTCAGATATATTTATATTGCTGATAAGCTTGGATTTATGAAAGGCTTTGAAGACGGAACTTTCAGAGCTTCAGAAAATATCAGCCGCGGCGATTTGATTGTTGCTCTGGTTAAAATGCTTGGTCTTGAAAATACTGCAAAGATACTTGAAGGAAAGGAAACTCCCTTTGTTGATGTTCCTTCTTCCCATTCTGCGGCACCGTATGTGAATATTGCAGTAAACCGTGAAATCATAGAAAAAGACGGGGAAGCTTTTAATCCTGATGAACCGGTAAAACTTTCCGAAGCCATTGAATACTTTGTTTGTGCGCTGGGATATAAGCCGGTATGTGACGGAAAAATCTCGGGCTATGTTTCAAAAGCCTCCTCATTCGGACTTCTTGAAGGTCTGGATGCTGAACTTGATGATAACCTTTCAAGAAAAGATGCGGTACGTCTTATTTACAATTCACTTGAAGTTCCTATGATGGAAATATCCAAAATAGGGGAACAGGTTGAATACAGCGTTCCCGAAGAATATTCTTCTGTTCTTTCGGTTAACGGAATTCTCGGAATAAACGGAATAACGGAAGAGATTTCATTCAAACCCGGAGATGATTCGGTTTCTGTTCGCGTAACGGAAGTAGCAGAACAGTTTTCCGAGGAAATCTATGCAGGTGAAAGTATTAACCTTAAAAAAGGTAATACCGGCATAGTTAAATATGTGGATTCGGAAATATACATAGATAAAAAATCCGGAAATTACAATATTATTGCTATGGTTCCGTCAACAACAGAAAAAAGCCTT
>JAZQFU010000032.1:0-7284 GCA_045539675.1 Clostridia bacterium
AAAGACCTTTGACTCTTATACGGTTAACGGTAAAAATGTTATCATAATATACAAAAATGAAGATGTTAACGGTAATGCGGCATTTATTAAATACAGCACCAGTTATCCAAATGCAATCACCGTAAAATACGTAGAAAAAGCTCCCGAGCTTAAGCCTGAAATAAGCAATATTACGGTTGGAGGAAAAACGGTATCCGGATACTATGAAGGAACCACCGAAACCGATTTCTATTGCGGACTCGAGGAGCTTCCTGCAGATGCTTCCGCTTTGCCTGCGGTTGCAGTGGTTGAAGCTGAAAATCAATACGGAATTAAATCCGGGGTTTCTGTAGAAAGTGAAGAAAAAGGATACGCAGCGGTAATTACCTTTAATGATAAGGTTGTTGCCAAGGTTCATTTCAGAGCATTTGCAAGAGAAGAGAATGTTTCTCTCACAAATATGTATCGTGTTGAAGCAAACAGAATTAAATTCACAAGTAAAACAGATAAAGCATCTGTGAATAATACTGCAAAGACTGTTGGCTCGATAACTGCCGGTTCGGAAAGCATTCTGAATTATGCACATTATGAAATTCCAGTAATAGAGGGCTATGCGCCTGTTTACTATACCTGCAAAACGGGTGTGCTTCTTTCAGGAAATGCAACTGTTGATTCAGTAAATGTTTCGGCATACAACTATTCCGGTAGTCTGAAAGATTTCGTGACTCCGGCAAGAAAAGCAGAAGGCTCCGATGTCGTAGCAAGTGACACAACCGGATTTACCGGGTTTGGCGGCTTCAGCGGTGATGCAGCAGATAAAATTGCGGAATTTGAAGCAATAAGCTCCAAAAATAGTGTTACCCTTGAATCATTTACCGTAAACGGAGAAAATGCTGTTATAATTTATAAAAGTGAAAACGTTGACGGTGAGGTAGCATTCATCAGATATGAGCCGGATTCAGCTTCATACAACAATGCACTCACAGTAAAATACGTTGAAAAATAATTAAAAAACTGTCGGTGTTCCGGCAATAACATTTAATCCCGGCAGAGGCAAGATTTACTTCCTGTCTCTGCCGGAATGTGTTTAAAAAGATACGCGCAGGATCAAATAAGGAGGCAAAAATGAAAGGTAAAATTTGCGGATTGTTGATTATAACAATTTTATTAAGCTCGGCTTGCTGTGCTTTTTCCTTCGGAGATAAAATCACGGTAACCAATTTCAGTTATACTGATTCAAACAACGAAAGACTTGAAACTATTCCCGGAAATGAAGAGATTTTTTGTGAGTTTGACATAACCTCTGAAACAGAAGAGGAAATAAGTTATGTACCCGCTTTGCTTTATTATAACGGCGGTAAGCTTGTTGAGATGAAAACGGAAGACGGAATTCTCACCTATGCCGGTGAGGAAAAGAGTCACTGCCTTTTTGTAAATACCGAGGAAGAAAGCGAAACTCCCATAATTGTTACGGTAATATGGGATTCTCTTGAAAACAGAGAGCCTCTTGCTCCTCCCGCTTATTTCGGGTCGAATGAAAACCGTTTGTATTCTCTTTCTATGAACGGAATACCCTTTGAGCTTAATAAAGATACATTTTTCTTTGAACGTGACTTCAGCCTTGATAAAGGAGAAATACCCGGGAATGTTAAATATATTCCGAGAGATCTTACCTCGGGAGTTCGTCTGACCAGAGATAAGCTTAAATATATTTTTTCTGTTTCGGATTATAATGACGAAGAGAAAAATGAATATATCATATCTCCCAATGTGAGTATTTCCGATTCAATGTGTGTTTATGCAGGAACCAAGGTTGCAAATGAGGCTACGTGGAGAGTAAAGGCAGTACCCGGAAGCGGTAATACAACAGACGTTACCTGGAGAAGAAATAAGGAACCCTATATCGGTACCTCTCAAAGACCTTTCATGCGTTTTCCCGTGCCTGAAATTCCCGAGGATTTTGAAATCGAAGAGGTTACCTTAACCATGTATGTGAGCGGAACCACCCCGCTTACCGGCATTGCCGCATCAAAGCTTTTCAATAACTGGGATGATCCCCAATATGAAACCAATGAATATAAGAAGGAATTCCCCGGTCCCAGACTTGCAGACGACGTTCTTGCTGCAAGCATTACTACCGAAACAGGCACCTTAAACGGAACCGGTTCGTGGGAGAAGGTTGTGGTTAAGCTTGATCCCGAGGCTATTAGGGAATGCGACGACGGAATGCTTTCGGTAACGCTTATTATGGATTATGTATCATCCAATCCTACCTATAAAATCAATGCAACAGACGATAGTATGGTTCCGTATTTAAGCTTTAAGCTTGCGGAGTGAGGAAAATAAAATGAAAAGAATAATTGCCATAATACTGGCTTTAAGCTTAAATATTATAGCAGTGCCCTTTGTGCAGGCTGCTGAGGATACAGGGCTGAATATTCTGGACAGATATATTGAAATTGAAGCGGAAGACGGAATTCTTTCCGAAGATACCCTTATAACTGTTAATGAAGATTCTTCAGCATCGGGCGGCAAATACATAATGATAGGTGAAACGGCGGTAACGGGAGATACGATTACCGCAACCTATGACGCAGGAACTCTGAAAAGAAAAGCTTTTTATTATGAGATTTTTTTCAGAGTGAAAAGAGGAATAAAGTCTTCTGCTGCGTTCAAATACTCTGTGGATAATGGAAAAACATACTCAAGCTGCTGGGGAACGTCGAAGACGGTATGGGAATGGGAGCATGCAGGAACTGTTACGGTTGATAAAGGGAAGTTCACTTTAAAGCTCACCAACCATTCCGAGTCCCGTAGTGCATGTATTGATAAAATAGTTATCACCACGTCAAAAACCTTCGTTCCGGAGGGAATGGGGGAATGCCCTGCGGAGCTTTTTGAGGAAGGCTATACGGCAGAGTTCAGCGATGAAATTTCAAAACAATATCCTTTAAGAAAAGAGCATCCCAGACTTTTTGTATCACCTGAGGAGATAGATGAATTAAGAACAAGGCTTGAAAATGCAACCGATGACCGTAAAGAATATTATAATGATATGAGAAAAGAGGGGGTTACATACAGAAGCTTTAAGCTTAATTCCTCCTTTACTGATGAGAACAGTAATGACAGCTATTTAAGATATATCGAGCTTAATGCGTTTAATTACCTTCTTTATGGCGAGTCGCTCAGTGCTTCAAATGCAATAAGAGGAATAACGGAATACCTCAATACTCTTGAATATGTGAATAACGGAAGCTCTACCGGTCAGCCGATTATGCTTGATGCGGTAAATACGGCTGCAAGAGTCTATGACTGGTGCTATTATGCCATGACCGAAAAGCAAAAGAAGGATATAATCCTTCTTTGTGTGCATCATCTTTCAAATCACGAGGTAAGATGGCCTGCCGGAGGGCAGATAGCATATGCAAACGGTCATACCGTAGAAGAAAACCCAATGTCTACCTCCTTTGCCTTTTCAATTGCGGTTTACGATGAATATCCCGATGCTTATAATCAGGTTGCGGAAAGGATATATAATGAATACATTCCGTATCTTAACTATCTTTATGATGATGCAATGCCTAATCAGGGATATAACTACGGAGTATTTTTAAGACTTAAATGCGAGCTCAAGCTTAAATGGATTCTGAATTCCATCGGATACGGAGACCTTATAAGCGAAAAACAGCATGCTCTTGCATATCAGATGATTTATTCAAGACTCCCCGACGGTTCGTTCTTAAACGACGGGGACGACGGGATAGCAGGTGGAAGCTACTACGGTTCTTCATATACTGCGATGCTTGCCTCAAATCTTTATGATGACCCGTATTTAAGGCAGGAATATCAAAGAGGAAACTATGTAAGATTTTCCATTGCAATGAAGGCGTATAAGGTTGACCATATGATACTTGATAAGCCTGAAACGGGAATGAAAAACTTTACTGACCTTCCTTTATCCTCCTGGTCGGGAATGCAGAACGGAATGATGATTGCAAAAACCGGGTGGGATGAAGGCTATAATTCGAATGATATGACGGTAAGCATGAAGGTGCCCCAGAAATTCACAAAGGGTCACCGTCACCTTGATTCGGGAGAATTTGAAATTTATTATAAAGGTCTTCTGGCGATGGACAGCGGCTCATATTTTGCCTATTCATCGGCTCATAACAGAGGCTATGCAATGCAGACTATAGCTCATAACTGTATGCTTATATATGATCCGGAAAGCAATGCATCCACAACCTCCTTCCTTGAAGGCTATCCCTCCATGGGTGGGCAGTGGCCTCCGAACTATAAGCTTGCATCGAATCTCGAAGAGGTCAAGGATCCTGCGAATGACTATGGCAAGGTTCTCGGATACGATTGGGGAGAAGATATGAATAAGCCCGAATATACATATTTAAAGGGCGATCTTACTCTTGCGTATACCACTGCAAACAGTAAGCTTAAGAAATATACAAGAACCTTTATGTTCAATAATTTCTTTGATGATGTGTATCCCGGATGTCTTATAGTTCTGGATAGAATCAAAACCGAAAACGGAGAAGGCTCGCCGGTTGAAAATACCTGGCTTATCCATTCGGAAAAAGAGCCGGAGATAACCGGAAACACGGTTAAAATAGAAGCGGACGGGTCAAAATATAACGGACGTCTTATAAATACGACATTGCTTCCCGAAAAAGATAATCTCACCATAGAAGCAATCGGAGGTTCGGGAAAGGAATTCCTTGTTGGCACGAAGAATTATGAAGCCTCAACGGTAAATCCCGAAAGCGGAAAGTGGAGAGCGGAAATATCCCAAACCGTACCGTCTGAAGACGAAACATTCTTAAATGTTATTCAGGTTTCAGATAAGGGAACAACACCTCTTGAGGTTGAGAAGCTTTCGGCAGAAGGGTATGCCGGCGCAAAAATAAAAGACAGAATTATTTTCCTTTCGGAAAGTGATATCAAAAATGACGGCCCCGTGAAAATTTCTGCAAAATCTGTTGATACGGCTCTGTGGCAGATTGACGGACTGTCTGCAGGAACCTGGAATATCATTGATGAAAACGGAAAGCTTGTTGCAACAAAGAATACGTCTGATACCTCAGGTGTTATCTGCTTCAAAGCAGCAGGTGGTTCCTATTCTCTTGAAAAGGCAGGAAGCGGATATGCCTCCAAGGATTTTTCCTTTGATGCAAACCGTGTTGAAAGTGAATCCGAACCATATGTTTCAATAGGCAATGTAATGGCTGATATGGAGCTTAAGGTGAAGAACGGGAAGGTGTTTGCAGAGGCAGATAAGCTTGCAAGAGAGCTTGGAATGACCAAAAGCATAACTGCAGAAGGAAAAGTGAGATTTCATAAAATCGGTTATAATATGGATTTTGAAGCCGGAAGCAGATATGTAACAAGCTATGCATCCGGTCGCGTGGGCACTTTTTATATAGACGACGGAGCACCCTTTTATGAGGAAGATAAATTCTATGTTCCCATAACAGCTGTTCCGAAAATAGCTTACTACAGCGTAAGTTATTATCCCAACCAGAATCTCGTTATGATGAAATCATCAAGCAGTGCCAATATGGAGGATTGTCTGATTCCCGTTGCAGAAAAGCCCGTAACGGTGAATATGCTTGATAAATATTATTATAACCTTGGTGAAAACCGTGCGGTATTCTTCGCAAAAATTGAAGAAGCCGTTGAAAAAAATGTGAAGGAAGCCGGAATATGTATTGTAAGAAACGGCAAAACATTAAGATTCAGAAATACAGGTGAACTGAGAGCAGACGGAACCTTCGGAATTATGCTCACCTCCTTCGGAAGAGTAGGAAGCTCATCCAATCTTAAAGGCTATGTTATATACGAAGAAGACGGAGAGGACGTAACCCTTTATGAAGCACCTGCCGTATTTCCGGATGCAAGTATTCCTGATTCAGGGTGTGTTTATGCAGGATCAAAAAACGGTAACGAATCGGTATGGAATGTTAAAGTGGTTCCCGGAAGCAGTAACAGTGTTGACCTTACCTGGAGAAGAAATAAGGAAATGTATATCGGAACCTCACAGAGACCCTTTATGCGGTTTAAACTTCCTTCAATTCCCGAGGGAGTTAACGTTAAAGAAGTTACTCTGACCATGTATGTGAAGGGCAGCACTCCGATTAACGGAATTGCGGCTTGTGTGGTTCCCAACGACTGGGATTCTTCCATATATGAAACTGCAGGATATAAGAAAGAATTCCCGGGTCCCAGACTTGCGGAGGATGTTCTGGCTGCAAGCATTACTACGGAAACGGGAGCTCTGGCGGGTAACGGCTCATGGGAAAAGGTTGTGCTTAAGCTTGATCCCGAAGCTCTTAGGGAATGCAAAGACGGAATGCTTTCGGTAACTCTTATTATGGATTATGTGGATACCAATCCCACCTATAAAGTTAATGCAACCGATGACAGTATGATTCCTTATTTAAGCTTTAAGCTTTAGTATTGCAGAGTTGTGGTATGAAAACGGTGTTTTGAAATATAAGACGGAGGGGCAGAAGCTCATTATGAGAGCTTTGCTCTGAACGTCGGAGAGGAGTAATAAATGCTGAAAAAAATAATAAGTATGCTTCTTGTGCCGGCAATGCTTCTTGCTCAGGTATCGGCAATTGCCTTTGGCGAGGAAGCGGAAATTATTGCTGATAAGCCGGACAGACTGAATTGGTATTCACATTCCTATGAGGCTGAGGATGTTCTGGTAACCGGGGGCTTTACCCTTGTTTCAGATTCTGAGGCTTCCGGGGGAAAGGCGTTGAAATCCGTAAGCTCCGGTACTGCTACGGAACCGTCGGTGCCTCCTGATATTTTAGTAGAATTTGAATCAGATATAGACTGTAAGTTTTTCTGTTCCATACGAGTTAAATACACAGAAACAGCAGATTCATTTTTATATGCAACCAATAACAATACTTATGAATTATCATATGTGGGTGATTATGTAAATGAATATTTCTGGGTAAGAAAGCCCGTAATGGCAAATAAAGGAAAAAATGTTTTCAAAATCAAAGCGCGTAAGCTTAATGTAATGATAGACAGGGTTGTGGTAACAAATCATCCGGAATATGTTCCTTCGGGAGTAGACGGAGGGGAATGCCCCAATCCGGATATTTATGAAAAAGACGGCGTGGAGCTTCCTTCCGTATTTGGATATGCCAAGGCACCCTATGTTCCTCAGAAGGAAACGCCGAGAGTTCTCGTAAATAAGGAAGATATTCCGAGAATAAAGGCTAATCTCACCCATCCGCAGAATATAGGTGCATATAATGCAATAAAGAGACATCT
>JAZQFU010000033.1:0-2516 GCA_045539675.1 Clostridia bacterium
TTGTCTTCCTAAGACCGCTTGGCCTCCGACTTCGGTGAAACCGTAGAGGTTTACGGTAATACTTCAGAAATCTGATTTTAAATGGAGAGGGCGAAAGCCCTCTCCGACAGACTCTAAGGAGAAATCTAAATGAATATCGCAGATCAAACTTTTCACAGACTTTTTTCTCTTAATATGTATAAAAACTTAAGGCTTCCTTTGGGAAGATTAAGCTTTTCCAAGGATTTCGTGAAGGATGAAAGAGGAGATTTATATCCTCTTTTAAAAAGCGATGACCGACTTTTGGAGCATATCCGGGATAATACATATATAGTGGAGCAGGGAAGTGCGGAAAGGCTTATGGGACAGTTTTTTTCCTTCGCAACCTATAAGCTTGAATTTGAAGTGTGCTCAGGAAAAATTGGATTTTCCTTTAATATCAAGGGAAGCAGGGCAACTCTGCTGTATAATGACGGTGAATTAATCTTTGAGGATGGAGCCGAAAATAATACATGTGCTTGCGGAAAGCTTTCAAAAATGATTGTTACCTGCCGCCCCGGTGCCTTTGATATATACTCCGTAAAAAATCAGGGTGTTTATTATATTACAAGCTTTGAAAGTGAAGCCTTTAAGGATTCCGATTTATATGAGAGCTTTTGCGGAGGATTTGTAAGCTTTATTGCAGAGGGAAAGGTAAAAATATCAGGGGGCAGCTTCTTCATTGATTCGGGAGTATCTCAGGCAGATTTAAGACCTGTAACCTATGAAGACGGGACTGCAATCTGTGAAGGGGGTAAAATCTTCCTGACAGCATCAATAAGATCTGAGGGGCCATCCTTCCAGGGCGTTTTCTCCTGGATTCCCGGAACCTGTGATTTCGAGCTTGTAGGTGCAATTTATTATGATGCCGGTGATGGCAGATGGTGTGGAGATGTTGCGGCATCGGTTGTGTTCAACCGTATGAGTAACGAGTGGAATTTATGGGTTTGCTCATTTGCCCATGACCACGTTCTGGGAAGCGCCTCCTTTAAGGGAGACCCCAGATTCGGAATCAATGTTATTGATATTAAATTAATGAGCAGAGAAGAAGATAAAGAAGAAAACGAAGATTCATTTTCAGGTAAGCCGGGAGATGAGGATCCTGCATTTATATACGATAAGGAAAACAACCGCTGGCTTATGGCAATATGCAGACTTGATCACGTAACGAGAAAATACAGATACAGGTTTTATGAATCCGATAATCCCTTTACAGGCTATAAATTCATAGGTAAAGGTTATGATGGCGAAGAAACCGGAGGCTCCTTCGTGAATATTGAAGAAAGACTTCACTTTGTTTGCGGAAACAGCTTTTCTCTGAAATCCGATTACAGAATCTATAATGCAGAAGGAATGAAAAATGCAAGGTTTGATTTTTGCGACGGAGGCTTCAGAGGCTGGGGAACTCTCATTCCCGTAATGAAGGGAAGCAGAAAAAGGTATTTCTGGCTCACCTTTGACCGCCATAACGGCTCCGCATATAACTGGAGCTACGGAAACGTGTATTGCTTTGAAATGATTGTATAGTACGGCTTAATTTATAAAAGGAGAGGAACAGTTATGAAAAAGTTAAGATGGCTTATGTTTGTGCTTTGTATTTCACTTTTGCTGCCGGCTCTTACAGGCTGTAATGAAGATAAGATTATTGAAGGCACAAATATAACAAAAGCAGAATTAGACCCGAAAAAAATAGGTGATTACGGCGATCTCAAACTGCCTATTGATACAAATAACACGGAGATTACAGTTCTTTGTACTACCGATGTTACTACAAATAACGACAGTGTAATTGTTAATGAATTAAGAAGAAGAACCGGTCTGAATATTCAGATTCTCGGAGTTGCATCCTCTTCGATAAAGGAAAAGGCAAGCACACTCATAGCATCAAAGGATAATATCCCCGATATTTTCAACGGTGGATTTACCATTGAAGAGTTTAACGATTTCGGAAAGCAGGGAGCTTTTGAAGCGTTAAACAAGCATCTTGATGAGCTTCCGAATCTGAATAACATTTTCTATGAAAATGCAAAGGAATACGGCGTTGATCAAAAAATCAAGAATATTATGTCTGTGGACGGAGATTTGTATTTGTTCCCGATTTTCGATATAAACAGAGACGTAAATCACGGAATGCTTTACAGAAAAGATATTTTTGATAAGCACGGAATTAAAATGTGGAGCAATAAGGATGAATTTATTGAAGCATTAAGAACCCTCAAAAAACTGTATCCCGAATCATACCCCATGGCTTCCAAAACCGGTGCGGGAATCTTCAGAGACATAGGTTACAGCTGGGGACTTGCAGGATATACTCCTTATTACGATGAAGAAAGCGGAGTATGGAAGATGTCTTCCACCGATCCCAAATACAGAGAAATGCTTGATTTCTTAAAGCTCCTTTATGATGAAGGGCTTATAGATCCCGAGTTTCTGACCTGCACTCAGGCAGCATGGACTCAAAGAATGACTCAGCCGGATAAATCCTTCGTTACCTGGGA
>JAZQFU010000034.1:0-2565 GCA_045539675.1 Clostridia bacterium
CGCTTATCAGCTATTATAACGCATCCAAAGTTAAAAGCAACGGACTTTCGGCAACGGAAAATGCAAATCAGCACTGGCTTCTCGCACTTGACAAGGTTTATGATTTAACCTCAATAACTCTTTCATACAGCCACTCACATAGGTGGGTTGACTTCAGAGTCCGGGTTTCAGAGAATGGTAAGGATTGGAAGGATTTGGGGATTATCCGCCCTGCACAGGCAGCGGTAAAGGATGAACCGGTCACGATACCTCTTAACCGTGCAAAGGGAAGATTTATCCGCCTTTCGGTAGAGCAGAGAAACGGAACCAATGCAGCTTCTACCGATGCTACCGTCTGGGGTGCAAATAAAGGGGCAGGATGCTCCATAGCACTTTTTGAGATAAATTCGGTTATGGGAATTCCGGACTACTCTCATTCGTACTTTATAGAAGGCTACGAAAAGGCTTTCACCCTGTATGAACCCTTCCTCGCAAATAATATGATAGTAAAAAGTCCCTCAGCAATCGTTTTTGCAAAGGCTGTTGAAAGCTACGGGGAATACAAACGATGCGGATACGGTTTTCTTTTTTCGGAAAAAAAGCTTGCAAAGAATGAGTTTTTAACGGATTATGAGGTAATACGTGTTAAAGCTGACGGAATATCCGAAAATGATTATTACGGAATAAGATTTTTCGGGAAGGGAATAACAGGCGGAACCGAATATTATGTTTTACCCTATGCGGTTTATGAGAACCCGTCCGGGGATGAGTATGAAGTTTATGGAGAAGATATATTAAGCTTTATTCCTGAAGAGAAATAAAAAAGGAGAGAATTATATGAATATTTTCAAAAGAGCTCTGATGCTTTTAATGTCACTTATGATTATTCTTCCTGCCGGAATTCCCGTTGCGGCAGAGGAGAATGCGGTAACTTCCATTGAAAGTGCATTGTCCTCTTATAAAACAGGTGCAACCATAAACGTGAATGACGACGGATACATCGGAATCCCTGTTGACGTTTCGGTTTATTTCAATAAGTCGGAATTCACGGCAAAACCGGGCTACGGCGGAACTCCCGTTATTATTTATGTTGTAAATACCAATACGGAGAGAATAGGAACCGAATCGGACGTTTCAATTATTTCCTCCATGCTTGAAAGAGGATATATTGTAACCGTTTTCGACTATAAAAACAGTCCTCTTGCAACCGGGCAGGCGCTTGACTGGTCTGTTCAGGGATTGCGTGCAAAAGTAAAGGCTAAAGATTATTTTACCGATTCCTGCTTCCCTTCGGGAACATATTATGAGAATCATCTTGTTCCTGCAGGATATGATGTCAGTCTTAATAATCTCTATTGGGAAATGGATAAGCATGCCTCGGACGGAACCTTTGAATTCATAATAAATAACTGGAATACGGATTTTCGCGGAATAAAGGGTGATAAGCTTCTTAAGTGGGTTCGTGAAGACGGAACCAGAAAGCCTACTGCAAATGCATCCGACGGTTCTGCCCCTTCCTGGTATAATGCTTCGGGAACAGCAGATGCAAACGGTGAGTATACGAAGGTAAAATATACCGTTGCGGAAAAGATTACCGATCTTGTAAATCCGGACGGAACTCCTCTGGAGCTTAATCAGTATATGAATATATATTATCCCACTAATCCGGAAAAGAAGGTTCCCGTGTATACAATTGCTTCAAGCTCGGAGAATCTTACAAGCACTCCTCAGGTAGCAGACAGACCTCACCTTAACGGAGCGCTGTTCAGAGGATATGCAGGCGCGGTTTATGATTATGCCTTCGTTCCCATGGCAAGAGATGCCGCATACGGAGTATATAACGGAAGTAAAACCACCTATGCAGGTGCAGTTACCAACGATGCGGATAACTATGGAGTGCATATGTATAACGACAGAAGAGTGACAACTGCGGCAATGAGATTTATCCGCTATCTTGCACTTTCAGAACCTGATAAGTATAAGCTGGATACCGACCATATAGGCGTGCTTGGTAATTCCAAGGGCGGGGCGATGTCTTTTCTTGGCGAAAAGGTTATTCAATCTCCTCTCGTTACCGGAGAATATGAAACAACAGAAGCGCTTGAAGAGGCTATTGATGAAAAGATAAATTCCTTTATTTCAAGACGTGCTCATGACGGACATCATAATGAAACACGTTATCAGAACGGAATTACGGAAAGCTACACAGAAAACGGCGTTACCATAGACGGCGGAGAAAAACAACCCTGGCTTACCTTTAACGGTAAAGAAATTATTTCGGGTGCGCAACTTATTTATGCAAGCAACGGTGTTAATGAAGAAGATATCAGCGAAGGTCATGCGCCGAGAATTGTTATGAATCATGAAAATGATCCCTGGCATTATTACGGCCCCGTTAATGATTTTGCAACTATCTGTCGCTCTCACGATATCCCAACCCTTCTTATGGAGGTGCCTCTTGCTCATACCGTAGCATACGGGCCTGATAAGAATTATAATCTTGATACGTATGATGCAATTTTTGATTTCACCGGCTACTGGCTTAAGGGAGATGCTGTGAAGGTTATTTATACTGATCCCTTAAAC
>JAZQFU010000035.1:0-9252 GCA_045539675.1 Clostridia bacterium
CGCTTCCTCTTCAAAGGATATTTTTCCATCGAGGTTCACCGTTCCCATCTTTGTTATAAAAGTATTATCCGGCATCAGTATTCCTATATTTTCTATAAGACCAATGGGTTCAAAAGATTTAAGCATCAAATCAAAGCTCTCTCCGTCAGAATAGAGCTTTTCTGCAAAATTTGCCATTGTAGAAAGATTTTCACGGTCAGATAACAGCTGAAGCTCCAAATCGTCTTTGATTTGCTTGGTCTGTATATGCAAATTTTCATACGCCTCGTCTTCTGCCGCCTTGTAAATATAACCAATCATAGTTATAAATACTATACACAAAAGAATTCCTGTTATTACCGTATATAAAACATTGCTTTTTCTTTGTTGTTTTTTTCCGTACTTTATTGCCATTCTTATTCCTTCTTATCCATAATTCTTTTATATTTATTATAATTATACATCGTAAATCCAAATTTTTCAATACCTATACTGTTTTTAAGGTATTTTATTTTATGATATCATACTATTGAACTATATCGGATATTTTTTTCAGACTGTCGATTTCATATGTAACGTGAATATGCTGCGTATTCGGTTTATGCAAAGGATTGAACCAGCAGGTATCTATACCGGCGGAATTTCCGCCCTTCATATCGCTTGTCAGAGAATCGCCGATAATAAGAGCTTCTTTTTTACGGGTAACTCCCAGCTTTTCAAAAACATAATCAAAGTATTCTTTGTTGGGCTTTCCGAATCCTACATTTTCAGAAATGAAAATTGCATCAAAAATCTTATCAAGCCCGGATAAGCGGAGCTTTTTTTCCTGAGCAATTTTTGTTCCGTTAGTTACCGCTGCAAGAACGAATTTTCCCTTCTCGGAAAGAAGAGCTTCCTTTGCTCCCTCAACAAAAACCACATAATCTCCAAGAGTCTCCTGATAATCCTTATTGAAGGATTCGGCAATTTCAACATCCGCTCCGATTTTTTCAAAAAACTCACGAAATCTTCCCACAAGAATTTCCTTCTTTTTAAGCTCATTTCTTTCGAGCTTCTGCCAGTATTTTACGTTGATTTCCGAATACATCTTAAGCTGCTCATCGGTGCATACACCAATTTTATATTTTTCGAACAATACTCTTATTGCATATTTTTCGGATTCAAGAAAATCAAGCACGGTTCCGTCTATATCCCATAATAAATATTTATACATATCCATACCTCATAAATACGATTCTACAATTTATTATACATTGAATTTTCGTAAAAATCAATAGCACTTGACATATTAAAGGCATCAAAGTATAATAAAAAAAGGTGATTCTGATGAACCGTATATATATGCTTGCTATGGATTGCGTTATTTCCTCGCATTTTGAATTATCTTCCTTTCACAGAGCAAGGCTTCAAAAAGCCGCCTGCGAAAAAAGAAAAAAGGAAATAATCGGCGGCGCATTGCTTCTTAAAAGGGCTGTTTACGATATGGGTGAGGATGAAAACAAAATTTCATATGGGATAAATAAAAACGGAAAGCCTTACTTTGAAAGCCTTCCGTATTATTTCAATATATCTCACTCAGGCAATATGATAATCTGTGCCGTATCGGATGAAGAGGTTGGCTGCGATATTGAAAAGCACCGCCCTTTCATTCCTTCAGTTGCCGGAAAGTATTTTTCACCGGAAGAGCTTGCTTTCGCAGAGGGTTCCCCCGCTGCTTTCACAAGACTCTGGGTACTTAAAGAAAGTCTTGTAAAGCTAAAAGGTGCCGGCTTAAAGGAAATAGAAAATACCGTTTTCAATTTCACCGACGGAAAACCTTCACTTGAAGGCTACAGCTTTTTTGAGTTTGAAAAGGAAGGCTATTCAGCCGCTGTTTGCACGGCAAACAAAAAAAATTTTGAATTAATTATAATATAAAAGAGGCACCGCTTCAATTTTTTGAAGCGGTGCCCGTTCTTTTTAATCTTCCATTTCCTGCATTTTATACGAAAGCATCATAAGAGAATCACTTAAATGCACATTAACCATTGCAATAGAATCAGGAACCTTAAGGTCAAGATAAGAGAAATTCCAGATTCCTCTTATTCCTGAATTGATAACCACATCAAGCACCTTTTTAACCCCTATCGCCGGAATTGCAAACACAACTATATCGGTAGGATTCTCTTTAAGATACTCTTCCAGAGTGCTGATATCAAAAACCGGAATTCCGTTTATATCCTTTCCTATAATTTCCTTATTCATATCGAAAACTGCTTTGATTTTAAAGCCTCTTTTTCTGAAATTGGCATAATTACAGATTGCTCTTCCGAGGTTTCCTCCACCAAGCACAACAAGGGAATTTTCCTTATCGGTACCGAGAATTTTTCCGATTTCACCGTAAAGCTCCGTAACGTTATATCCGTAGCCCTGCTGACCGAAACCGCCGAAGCAGTTTAAATCCTGCCTTATCTGGGAAGCAGTCAGGCCCATAATATTGCTGAGCTCCTTGGAGGATATTCTTGTTACTCCCTCAGCAATAAGATCCTGAAGGTATCTGTAATATCTGGGAAGACGTCTGATAACCGGTTCTGATACTCTCATAGCTTTCTCCGTTTCTTTAAAGATTACTCATAACATAGTCTGCGAATTCTGCACAGGTCGCCCCGTCACTTCTGCCTGTTACGGTGATTTTTTTCTCTTCAAGCATACACTTATCAAGAGCTCTTTCGAGTCTTCCTGCTTTATCCTGATGACCGATATGTTCAAGAAGCATAACTGCCGCACGAAGCATACTGCAGGGATCGGCATAAATATCTCTGCCTTCTTTAACCATTCTCGGTGCAGAGCCGTGAATTGCTTCAAACATAGCATATCTCTTTCCTAAGTTTGCACTTCCTGCGGTTCCTACTCCGCCCTGGAATTCCGCCGCTTCATCGGTAATAATATCTCCGTAAAGATTAGGCAGAAGCACAACCTCAAACTGATTTCTTCTCTTTTTATCAACCAGCTTTGCGGTCATAATATCAATATACCAGTCATCGGTCTGGATTTCCGGATATTCCTTTGCAACATCATAGCATATTTTGAGGAATTTTCCGTCGGTGGTTTTTATTACGTTTGCTTTGGTTACTATTGTAACTCTCTTCTTACCGTTCTTTCTTGCATATTCAAATGCAGCTCTTGCAATTCTTTCGGTTCCCTCGGTGGTGGTTATGCAGAAATCAACTGCAAGATCGTCGTTTACGTGAACTCCCTTTGAACCTACCGCATATGAGCCTTCGGTGTTTTCACGGAAGAAGGTCCAGTCGATGCCCTCCTCCTTAACCTTTACAGGTCTTACGTTGGCAAACAAATCAAGCTCTTTTCTCATTGCCACGTTTGCACTTTCCACGTTGGGCCACGGGTCTCCTGCCCTCGGGGTAGTGGTAGGCCCCTTCAATATAACGTGACACTTTTTAAGCTCCTCAAGAGCTGAGGGAGGAATTGCGCAGGAAAGCTCTGCTCTTTTTTCTATGGTAAGATCATCTATTACGTTAAATTCAATTTTTCCTGCCTTAACCTCATCGGCAAGAAGATACTCAAGAACTCTCTGAGCTTCCGCAGTAATACGGGGGCCGATTCCGTCTCCGCCGCATACTCCGATTATAAGCTTATCAAGAGCGGAATAATCGGTAAAATCCTTTTCCGCTTTCATTTTTTCTATTCTTTTAAGCTGTTCCTCCAGAACAGCACGGAATTTTTCTTCCGCTAATTTTATTTCTTCACTCATCAGATTATACTCTCCTTTTCTATATCAAGATACGGAACTGCATTAAGATTAAGATGACTGCCTCCGCTTCCTGCTTTATATTTATAATATCCCATGGATGCTATCATTGCCGCATTATCAGTACAAAGCACTGGCTCGGGAAAGAGAAGAGTTATATCCTTTGCCTTCTCTTTAAAAATATTCCGCAAGTGACTGTTGCAGGCAACTCCGCCGGCAAGGGCTATTTTATCGTAAAATTTCGTTTTTGCCGCTTTTAAGGTATTTCTTAAAAGCACGCTTACAACCGCTTCGGTAAAAGATGCGGCTATATCTGCCTTGGTTATTACTTCCTTATTCTGCTTAACCCCGTTTCCGTTTAATAATTTATCGGTTAAGGGTGCATCATTGGGTGCATTCAGAACATCAACTCCCGTCTGCTCAATACGGTGCAGATAGTTAATTACGGCGGTTTTGATTCCGCTGAAGGAAAAATCCAGAGAGCCGTCTTCAAAAACAACTCTGGGGAAGGTTATTGCATTTTTATCTCCCTCATAGCTCAGCTTATCTATTTTAGCACCGCCGGGATAAGGAAGATTAAGAACTCTTCCCACCTTATCAAAAACCTCTCCCGCAGCATCATCACGGGTTCTTCCCAGTACATTGAAATCGTCATAATCCCTGACTTCCACAATATGACTGTGCCCGCCCGAAACCACAAGGCAAAGAAACGGTGGCTCAAGGTCGGGATGAGAAAGATAATTTGCCGCTATATGCCCTTTTATATGATGAACGGGAATGAGTGGCTTTCCAAGTGAATATGCAAGCCCCTTGGCATAGGAAACTCCGCAGATAAGCGCTCCCACAAGCCCGGGCCCGTAGGTTACCGCAATGCCGTCTATATCCTCAAAGGTCATTTCTGCATCCTTAAGTGCTTTGTTTACCACGTGAGATATCTTTTCTATATGCATTCTCGATGCGATTTCCGGCACGACTCCGCCGTAAACCGTATGAGTATCTATCTGAGAATAGATAACGTTCGATATTATTTTTCTTCCGTCTGCGACTATAGCCGCAGAGGTTTCATCACAGGAGGTTTCAATCCCCAGTATATTCATGGCTATCTCTCCTAAGAAGCAGAGCATCCTCCCTGCCTTCGTAATAGTTTTTTCTTCTTCCGATTTCTTCAAAGCCGTATTTTTTATATAGGGCAATTGCCGCTTCGTTGCTTACCCTTACCTCAAGGGTTAAAAATACAAGCTTTTCTGTTTCCGCATATGAAATCAACGCCTCAAGCAAAGCTTTTCCGATTCCATTTCTTCTTTTTTCGGGCAGCACCGCAATATTGGTAATATGCCCTTCATCTATAATATGCCAAAGCCCCGCATATCCCGAAACCCTGCCGTCGCATATTGCCGCAAAATATCTTGCTTTTGAATTGGCAAGCTCCTCTTCAAAGGAGACTCTGCTCCAGGGCTTTATGAAGCTTTGCTCTTCAACCTCCATAAGTCCGTCAAGATGACGGTGCTCCAGCTTTACTATTTCAAACATTTCCGCTTATTCTCCTGATATTGGAAAGAATATGATTAAATACCTGCTCATAGGCATCGGCTCCGAACATAAAGGGGTCTCTGATATCTTCTTTC
The DNA here is from genome assembly GCA_045539675.1 of Clostridia bacterium. GTDB lineage: Bacteria > Bacillota > Clostridia > UMGS1840 > HGM11507 > JAZQFU01. Next base: position 5,353 of record JAZQFU010000035.1, read on the forward strand.
GGATCAAGAGTAAATACCTTATCCGCAAGCTCCGGCCAGTAATAAAGCACCGTTCTTTTCTGCTCATCGGTCATAGTATAAATAATATCGCTTTCATATGCATTCTGACGGGTTAACTGAGTTGAACGGAAGCCCTTTGTATCAATTCCGTAGCTTTCAAGTATTGCCTCGGAGGAATAACTCATCATACCGCCTTCGCTTGCCGCAATTCCTGCGGAGCATACCGAAAGCTCCGGCATGGCTGTTTTAAGAAGATATTCGGCAATGGGACTTCTGCAGGTATTGCCCGTACAGACAAACATTACTTTATTTATATGCTTAATATTTTTCCCTGCGGCTTTTCTCACTCTGTTCATATACGAAACGCCCATCCCCTTTTCGGGAAGCGAGCTCAGATAAAGAGCCTTAAGCCCTCTTTTATCCGCATCTCTGAACTGAGAAAAAACCTTTGCCGCCGCAATATAGGGCTCTTTTACCGAGGAAAGCTCTACAGCACCGGAAAGGGCACAAAGCTCCTTCTGCTCGCTGAATGCAAGAACTCCTTCACCGGGCTGCATATTTCTTAATATATAATCCTGACAAAGCCCGTAAGGACCGCAGATAAGCTTAACATCACACTTGGGACTATAATGCTTATATTTCATTCCGGGAGATGACGGCTTTTCAACCTCACCCTCTGCCAGAACTCCGGGATGATAGGAAACCTCTATTCCTATATCGGCAAAATCCTCCTTAGTGATACCGCCCGGTCTTAAAATAACCGGCGGCTCACAGGTTATATCAATAACCGTTGACTCAATTCCCACGGCACAGTCGCCGCCATCTATAATGTATTCTATCTTCCCTTTGAAATCATCGTAAACATACGATGCCTTCGTGGCACTTACCGTTCCCGAAATATTTGCACTTGGGGCGGCAACGGGGCATCCGGCTGTTCTTATAAACTCCCTTGCACATTCCTTATCGGGAAGTCTTAAGGCAACGGTATCTAGCCCTGCGCTTACAACAGAAGGAACACATTCCTTCTTTTTTACAATCATACTTAAAGGCCCGGGCCACATCTTTTCCGCTATGCGGTAAAATACTCCGGGAATATCTTTTCCTATTTTTTCTGCATCACTTATATCTGCAATATGGATTATAAGAGGATTATCTGAGGGTCTGCCCTTAAGCTTAAATATGTTTTTTACGGCTTTTGCATCAAAGGCATTTGCTCCGAGTCCGTAAACTGTTTCGGTAGGAAACGCCACAACCTGACCGCACGAAAGAGCTTTTGCCGCTTCTTTTATCTTATTAACATCTTTTCCGTCTACAATAAAGGTCTGCATTTCTTCTACCTCCTCTTTTACGTTTCTTAACCCGATTGAATATTTTATCATATTTTCTGGCATTATTCAAGGGTAAATAGGCAAATAATCTTTATAAATTATTATCCCTTATAAATTTCTCCGCTCTTTCTATTTTTTCCGAAGCGACACCGGGAAGCTTTCCGTCAATCAGTCTGTAAAGCTCCAGAGCACGACGTATATGCTTTCTTGCCGTTGCTTTATCCTTTTTCACAGAAAGAAGTGCCACGTTGTTATTTGCTTCTGCCGCATCAAACCAGTATCTGCCGCCGGTTTTTAAATTTATTTTTTCAAGCTCCGAAGATATTCTGATATATAGCTTAAGTGCTTTATTAAATTTTCCTTTTTTATAACAAAATGCCGCAAACTGCCCCAGAACCTTTATTACCTCGAAGCCGTCTCCCGGAAGCTTTCCGGCAATTTTAGAAAGCTCATCAAAGCAGTCAATTGCCGACTCGGTATCCTCCGAAAGAATATAAGCCTCCAGAAGATTATTCTTCAGAGTAAAACCGATTTCTGCAGGTATTTTTCCTTTATAGCTTTCACCGTAAAGCTCAACCGCTTTATTTATATATTCTATCCCCTTCCCGTAATCCCTGCCGGGATTATCGGAATCTGTATATATCTTTCCCAGGTTATTCCAGCTTTTGGCAACATGACTTAAGTAAACCTCCGGGTTTGCTTCGGCAAGTGCACTTCTTACGGAGAGGGCAGATTCATTAAGACTGAGTGCTTTTTCAAACTCACCCTGCTTACGGTAAAATACCGCCATATCATTATATATATCTGCAAGAGTATTATCGTAAATTCCGGAAGACGAGATTTTCGAAAACATTTCCATTGCTTTGCCGTAATGATACTCTGCCTTTTCAGGATCGGAATCCGAATAAAGAGAGCCGAGAAAATTCTGATTTTTCAAAGCATCGTGAATATATCTTTCGCCGAACTCCTCTTCAAGTCTTCTGAAGGTTTTTTCCGCTTCAAGGAGCTGCTTCTCCGCATCGAAAAACATCCCCTTATCCATATAAGCAACACCAAGATTATCGCAGGCGATTGCATAGTCCAAGCCAAATACAGCGGGCAAATCCGCCGCTGCTTCCCTGTATATATCCACAGTCTTTCCGCTCTTTTCTGCCGCACCGGAGGGATTTCCGAGTCTCATCAGCACGTCTGCGTAGTTATCATACAAAACAGCAAGAGTATAGGTAAGCTCCTGCTTTTTTTCCTTGCCGAGCCTTCCGATTATTTTTTCGGCTTCCCTGAAGTATTTTTCACTTTCTTCAAGGCGATACATACGGCTTAAAAGCACGGCAACTGAATTATACCAGTGAAAGAGCTTTTCATCTCTTCCCTTTTCAGGGGACTTTTCAATTTCTTCCTTTGCCCTTTCAAAAGTCTTTACGGCATCTGCATATCTTTGCAGATTTATATAAGCTCTTCCCAGAAAGCTTATAAGGGCAATGCGGTTATCCCTTGCATTTTCACCGGATGCACTTTCGCACTCTGCTTCAAGCATTTTCTCACAAAGCTTAAGAGGTGTCTTATAATCCTTCAGCTTTTCATAGCCCAGACACATTTTAAGCATAATCTCCATGCGTTTTTCAGCATTCTCCGAAGTCTTTTCCTGCTCTTCCAGAATACTCAGAAGCTTCATACAAAGCCCGCAGTATTCCTCATAGTTTCCGTCGAAAAACGCACCCGTACCTCTAATGCTTATCAGCTTTTCAAGAGCCTCGCAAACACCCTCCTCTGCGGCTTTTTCAATAAGGGAAACTGCTCTTTCATAGTTGATTTCAACGTCAATTCCGTAAAAGTATGCAAGTCCTATAAGATATGTATGAACCGGATTATTCTTATCCGTGCCGAGAGCAATATTTTTCAGATTTCGTGAAAGTGCCTCTGCAAGAGATTTTTCATCCTCTTTAAGAATACACTCGGGTATTCCCCTGAAGCTTTTTTCAAGAGACGTGCGGTCGGTTGGCACCGCCTCGGAAGGAAGTATGGGTATTCCAAGCTCTATGGCAAAAGGATATTCATCGGTTTCCACATAATTCTTTTCATTAACGAGGTTTGGAGTAACTACCATTGCAAACAGACTGCTTTTTTTCATTGCATCAATAATTGCGTTGTTGAAATTTTCGCCCGGAACAAGATACTCATCAAACCATATAGCAATATCACGGCAGAATTCATTTTTATGAATAAGCTTCATAAGCTCATTGGCATAGGCTCTGTCTTTTTTTCTATAGCTTAAGAAAATATACGCATCAAATGCCCCGCGAATCTTTTCCGCAGTTTCTTCCTTTATTATAACTGCATCCAGAAAGCTTTTCAGTCTTGACTTATAGCCTATCGCCGTGGGGTCTGCCGAGCAACGGTCAAGGCATTGAAGCTCTCCGCATTTTAAATTAAACTCACTCTCAACTCCGGGTTCAACAATAATGGGAAGGAGAGGCATTTTCGATTTTATCGCCTCTTTTATATCCGTATCAAGGGCACGGCTTTTTCTTCTTAAAAACTTTTCGGTTATGGGAAAAACAGCAAGCTGAACAGA
>JAZQFU010000036.1:0-4317 GCA_045539675.1 Clostridia bacterium
GTTTGCCATTGACGGAACTATCAGAAAAACGAAAGAAGGAAATGTACGTCAGACGGATGAAGAATATGCCCAGGACAAGCTTTCTGTCTTGAAAGGTTCTACGGATGAAAATACACTGATTATTGTTGATAACTTTGATGCATCGATAAAAGAGGACCCGTTTTTAGAAAAAATCATTTCTGAGTTGAATTGTCGTATCCTTGTCACAACCAGATGTGAACCTGATAAAAAGAAGTATCATGTAGATACATCTAAGGAAATTTACAGAACAAGTGATCAAATGGGTCCAAAACCCGAAAACTTTTTAGACCCTGAAAACAGTTCCTTTAGCGGTGACTGTTATATGGAATCTCCAACAACACCTGTTGAACCGCGTTCTCTCTATAAGGCTCAGCTTGCCGAAAGATTAACAGGCAGCTTTAAAAATGTAAAACCAAACTCACCTGTTGTTACAAGTCCTCGTGGTGAAGATGTTTTAGAAACCAATGATGTTTCAATAAAAGGTATGTTCCAGAAGGGTGCCGAAAAGGTTACAATTTATGTTGATAATAAAGCCTATGATGCTAAACTTAACAATACTGATTATACCTTTGAGTTTAATTTAAAATTAGATGACGGTGTTCACAAAATCCACGCAACCCAGACTATTGACGGAGTTGAAAGCACAAAAAATGCTGACAGATTCATAACTGTTAATAAGGAAAACGGGTATCAGGATTATCTTGAAAGCCCTTATGAATTTGAAAAAATTCATCCGCTTATAAATTCAGATATAATCTCTTATGATAAATATCAGAGTGAACACACAACAAATATGGCAGGGAAGATATCGGTTATGATAAACAGAAACCTTTTAGTAACCGATGTGGATCCTGTTAACGTAAACGGAAGAGTTCTTGTTCCCATGCGTGCTATTTTTGAAGCTCTTGAATCAGAGGTTACTTATAATGAAGCCACAAGAACTGCTATTTCCAACCGTAAAGACGGAACGGTTATAAAAATAACGGCAGATTCAAGTAAAGCCTATGTTAATAATACAGAAAAAGAGCTTGACGTTCCTGCAAAAATTATAAACGGAAGAACCATGGTTCCCGTAAGATTTATTTCTGAAAACCTGGGTGCAGACGTAACCTGGAACGATAAAAGGCAGATGGTTGTAATCGACGGAGGTGTTATGACTTATCCTCCTATCCATAACCTTCCAAATGAACTTGGTGTGTTTAAAGCAATTCAGTCAGGAGATGACGGAGCGGGAAAAGTCATCAGTTATCTGTTTGACGGAACAGATGTAAACTGGGCAGTATCTACCCAAAATCCTAACGGAGCATACGGAATCATTGATTTCGGTTCAGTAAGAAATATTAAGGATATGCATCTTGATTTCATGGCAGGTGAACAGAGAATATATACCTTTGATATTCTTGTTTCAGACGATATGGAGAACTGGAAAATGGTATCAGAAAAGGTTAATTCATCAGGAAACACCGTGGGCTTTGAAATATTCCCCGTTAATGCTTCGGGAAGATACTTAAAAATCGTAGGCTACGGAAATAACACTAATGCGTGGAACAGTTACAGTGAAATAGCTTTCACAGAGGATAAGTAGGAATATATAGATTAAATTATATAAGGGAGGATTTTTGTGAAGAGAATAATATCTGTAATAATTACTTTTACGATATTGCTTTCCTTTGTTTCTTCGGCGGTAATTGCTGCGGATGATGCAATAACAAATAAAATTGTATACAGTGAAAATTTTGACAACTGCACTTTCGATCTTCCGGGTGGATTCAGACCAATGGCATATGCAATTCCCAGATGTTGGGTTCAGAGCGAATATGCAGTATCGGGAAAGGCACTTTATGTTTATGATGACTCACCCGGGGATGCATTCATCTTGTACGGGCCTGCGTTTGCAATTAAGCCGGGGGAATACTACACTGCTGAGGCGCAGATGTATGTTACTTACGGAACAATAAGCTTGTATTTAAAGTTTTATGATTCATCCGATAAGGAAATACTCTCGTGGTATACCGCAGCTAATGTAACCAGTGGATTTACGCCCGTAACAATCATTAATAAAGCGCCTGAAAATGCAGTAACCGCAAGAGTATGCTTTGCAACAGGTGTATCGTATCAGGCAAACGCATATTATGATGACATTGTAGTTTACGAGGGAAAACTGGAAATTGATGATACTGTAATAATTGACCCACCTGTTCAGAACGATGCGGTTAATGCGAAAATTGTAGAGCCCGACGGAGAGAAGCTTAAATATAACCCTTATAACGAACAGGGCGACAAAATGGGAAATTTTTCACACGTAGGATTTTACAAGGGTGAATTTGAAATCCCTGATTCCTCCAACCTTCCTCTTGCGGCAACTATTGAGCCTTCAGAGGATCCCAATGCAGATGATACTGAACGGGTTCAGAAGGTTATAGATGAAGTTTATAATGAAGCAATTAACGATGACTTTAAGGTTATTAAAATAAAAGCCGGAAGATATAACATCAACAGAAACGGAATTTCATTAAAACCGGGCATTATTTTATCAGGTGAAGGTCAGGGACCAACAGGTACTATCCTTTATGCAACCGATCCTGTTGTTCATAATGTTATAACAGCAACAGGAGGTATTCAGGCAAAGCTTTCTGAAGATGTGAATATTACAGATAAATATATTAAATCAGGAAGCAATCAGTTTACCGTAGAAAAAGGTAAGGGCGCAATGTTCAAAGAAGGCGATCTTATACATATCCACCACCACGGAACGGAAGAGTGGAGTAAGGCAATGGGAATGTGGGGAGTTACCAATTATGCAGGAGCCATTACCTATTGGAAAGACGGTCGCTTCAATGTAGATGAGAACAGAACGGTTACAAAAGTAGAAGGGGATACCATTACTGTTGACTTTTCCTTTGCTGTTCCCATGGAAAACACATATTCAGTTCCTTATGTATATAAAGTATCAGAAGCTGCTAAGTGGAAGCATATCGGAATTGAAAATTTAAGAGTTGAATCCTATTACAATGGCATACCCACAGATAATAATCACGCAGAAAACGGAATACATCTTGCCGGAGTTATAGATAGCTATATAAGAGATGTCAGCTTAAAGCATTTCAGAATGGCAGGAATCTGGGTTGATAAATCAAGCAGCAGGGTAACAGTTAAAAACTGCTCAAATCTGGAGCCTATTTCTACTTTTGAAGGTAACAGAAGATACGGCTTCAGAACTTCAGGCTATCAACAGCTTGTAGCAGGATGCTACTCATACGCAGGTCAGCTTGACTTTAATACAACGGGTAACTGTCCCGGTCCCGTAGTATTTAACGACTGTGTTTCCGATACCGGTTTCCATTCAAGTGAAAATCACGGTTTCTTTGCACAAGGCACACTTTTTGACGGACTTTACTTTATATCCAATCAATACAGAGGAAATCTTCAGTTTATAAACCGCGGTTACTGGGGTGATACTGAAGCTCACGGTTGGTCTGCAGCCTCCTCAATAGCATGGAACTGCTTAAGCCCTTCAATTATCGGTAACAAATCGCCTATGACCTATGAAAATTTCATAGTAGGTATATTTGGCTGGTATGATGATAAGTTTGCAGCTGATAAAAAGGTGCACCATGTAGATGAGGCTAAGCAATATTTCAGAACAAGTGAAATGATGGAGCCTGCACCGGAAAATTTTGTTGACTATGAAAACAGTCCGGTAAACGGCGACTGTTATATAGAATCTCCAACAGCTCCTGTTGAACCGCGTTCTCTTTATAAGGCTCAGCTTGCTGAAAGATTAACCGGCAATTTCAAAAATGCAAAACCGAATGCTCCGGTTATCGCTTCCCCCCGTGGTGACGATGTTTTAAAATCCAATGACGTTTCTGTTAAGGGGTTGTTCCAGAAGGGCGCCGAAAAGATAACAATTTATGTTGATAATAAAGCCCATGATGCTAAGCTTAACAATACTGATTATACCTTTGAGCTTAATTTAAAACTGGATGACGGTATTCATAAAATCTATGCAACTCAGACTATTGACGGTGTTGAAAGTACTAAGAATGCAGACAGATTTATAATTGTTAATAAGGAAAACGGATATCAGGATTATCTTGAAAGTACTTATGAATTTGAAAGAATTCATCCGCTCATAAATTCAGATATAACCTCCTATGATAAGCATCAGAATGAACATTCTTCTCAGGTTGCAGACAAAATATCCGTTATGGCAAACAGAAGCCTTTTAATAGGTGATGTTGATCCTATAATGAATCGTAATATTGTATTTGATGCTTATTACAAAACAATAAA
>JAZQFU010000037.1:0-2841 GCA_045539675.1 Clostridia bacterium
TGAAGAAACCTGCCCGTCCCAGAGAATTCCCGTATGGAAAATAACACTCTTTCCCAGACTTCCTATTTCTTTAAGAACCCTCATGGGCTGCTCTTCATAAACGCTGTAGTTATTGCAAATCATTTTAAAGGCGCATATTCCCGAATCAACGGCGGTATGAACCTTTTCTTCAATATTTTTCTCGGCAGGATGAATCCACATAACCGGGAAAAGACGGTCTTCATAGCCTTCAGTCCACTCCAGAACTCTTTCAAGTCTTTCATCGAAAGAGGTTCCGATTTTTCTGTTATTTTCTTCAGGCCAGTTGGAAATAATGCAACCGCCGTAAACACCGGCTTCTTCCATTTTGGAAAGAAGCTCTTCAGGTTTTGCAGCATCATTTGTTGAATGAATATGCATATCAAGTATTTTCATAGTATTCTCCTCTTTCATCCTTCGGGTACGTTGGATTTCAACCCTACTGAAATTTCGGCACATCCTGAAGGCTGTGCCCTACAAATTTTCCGGTCTCCGCACGTAATTTCTAATTTCTAATTTCTAATTACGGCTTTGCCGTCTGCGGTCTGCGCAATTTCCCCCACCAAAAGAGCGACGTGAAAATTGATGCAGAATGTTCGAATTTTTCCCGAAGCTGTATGTGTATACTGCGAGAGGGAAAATTCGGACATAGCAGAAAAATTCAATTTCAAAAATTCATCTATGAATTTTTACCTTAGATACTGTTTAGCCTTTAAATTATACAAACGTAAAATGTTACAGACTTTCCATTTTATTAATCTCAATTGATTATTTTTCTGCGGTCTGCGCAATTTTCACAAGCTCTCACATTTTGCGCTGTTCGTCTAACGTTATCCTTTTCGTTGCTAACTTATATCTGGAACGGAAATTATTCCAATGAACGGTCATTTCCTCGAAGGTTCCGTTATATCCGCATTTAAGGCATCTGTAAACCCCATTTGCATCCTCATCAATGGGAACATCATTCAAAGTAAAAAGACACATAGGGCATTTATATATTACCCCTTCAGTTTTCTTATATTCAGCCATGATTTAACCTCCTTGATACCGTTACTTAATTCGTATTCTGCTTTAAGAGTAAAGAAAGGCGCAAAGTGATGACCGTCACAGACGGAAAGCTTAACTGCATTTTCGCCCTCAAGCTCCAGCACGGTGGAAATCTGAGGAATTTCTGCAGATACCACGGAGGCATTTTCCTTTGTATATTCCTTTGCATTGTAGCCGTAGCCTGCAACCTTTTCTCCGTCAAGCTTAAAGTCGATTCCCTTAAGATTTTCGGGATATTCGGTAAAGCCGTAGCAAGCCTTTATGTATTCGGTTGCGGTAACTCCGCTTAAATCTCCCGATACGGAAAGAATATTTCTTACCATTTCGATTTTTCCGTCTGCTCTGAAATCGTAAACAGTCTGAATTTCAACTGCAGTACCGTCTTTGAAGGTCATTTTAACGGGAGCAAGAGTAAGCTTAACGTCATCACCGTTTCTTTCTATATTCTCAATTTTCGAAGGGAAATTACACATATCAAGCTTCTCTTCACCCTTTTTAAGAATAAGAGTGGTTCTTGCACCGTCTTCATGATGATGCTTGATTCCGCTTCTGTATTGAGACTGAATAAGATAGGGATATGAATTCATAAGAGGTCTTTCTGCATCAACACCGGTAAATGCGGCATATTCACCTATGAAAGGTCTTAAATCGCCGATTGAACCGCCCTGGAAGGTATCAACAAGTGCTCTCATAGACTTATTGAATACCCACATATAATGCTTTCCGGAGCCGAATAAAATATCCTTGCCCACGCCAATATCCGTAGAGCCAACGGGAATATTTTTCTTATAGTATTCTCCGAATTCGGAAAGATGCATATCGGTAAGCTCGCCCTTTTCACGAAGCTCAACAAGATATTCGAGAGTTTCTCTGTATAAGGTTAAGGTAACATCGCTTTCATCCAAAATATTGGGGTTACCGAAGAACCAGCCGGGAGAAACGTGCATCTGATAATATGAGAAGCCGTTATTATAGTCCTCCTGCATACGATACTGGTCAACCAGATTATAGTCATAGCTATGAACGTATCCGTCATTTGCAAGACCTCTCTGAATATTTGCAGGATGGCTCGCAAAAAAGTCATTTCTTCCCTCATAACCGAGAACAAGGTCACGGCTTAAGTGAGGAACGGCAACAACCCCTGCCCAATCGCTTTCATCCTTTGCGGGACGAACAGACTGAGTCTTTGAAGGATACCAGGGATTCCAGCTCATACCCTCAGAGAAAAGATACCAGGAATTATTGCAGCCGTGGAATACCTTTACCCCTTCCTCAAAGCAACCTGCAACCACAATGCTTACTTCGGGGCAGTATTCCTTAATCATATTGATAAGGTTGCAATCCATAACGTAGTTACCTACCGATTTGGGATAATATCCGAATATTTCATAAAACTTATCTATGGAATATTTAACGGTTTTCATTTTATCCTCTTCGCTTAAGAGCCATACCTGAGTATTAGGCATACCAACCATGGGATCAAGCCATATTCCCAGCTCATCACCGTATACAGAGGAATCCTCTTTTGCAAGAGCAATCACGTTTTCCTTTTCAAGCTGACCCGTGGGAATTAAAACGGTAGCCTTGATTTTAAGCTCATGAGCGCATTTACGCTGAAAGTTATATGCATCAAAACGCTTACCGTGAGGTCTGTGAAGTAAATTAAAAATCATAGCGCTTCTCCTTTTTCTTTTTTATATTACTATTATACCTTTATATGTTAAATTTTTCAATATGGAATTTCGGCATCTTTCTATCATAAAACGGAACAAAAAC
>JAZQFU010000038.1:0-2921 GCA_045539675.1 Clostridia bacterium
GTTCAACAATTAAAAAAAGCGGAAGAGGAAACATTCTCTTAAATCAGCTTTTGCGAAGCGGAACCAGTATCGGAGCAAACATCCACGAAGCCAACTATGCAATCAGCAAAGCAGATTTTATAAACAAATTCCAAATTGCGCTGAAAGAATGTTACGAAAGCATTTACTGGCTTGAACTTTTTAAAAACACAGAGATGATATTCGCCGATGTATATGAAGATATGTTCAGCAAATGCAGTAAAATAAGAATACTTCTCATTGCATCATTAACAACTGCTAAAAAATCATAATCATAATCCATATACGTTATTTTAGTTTGCAGTTCAGAAATTATCCCATTATATAATTAGGAGTGGTAAAAATGAAAAATCTGGCGTTGGTTGTTTCGGATTTATCCAATCCGGACCTCCGCAAAACAGTATATTCCCTATATCCCGTTCTCAAGGAAAAATATTCCGTTTCGGTTATAACATCAGGAGAGTTTTTTGATCCCGATTTTGAAGGAGATGTTTATAAAATCAGTCCTTCTGATCCTGAAGCAGGGCTTTTTCCGAGGCTTTTTTCCGAAATAAAAAGAATTTTTGCAATAAGAAAATACGCCAAGCAGGCAAACTTAAGAATCCTGCTTTCTCTGACAGAGGAAACCAATTTTCCTGTAGCATTTTCCTTTCTGCCGGTAAAAAAAGCAATCTGCTGCAATTCAGCATCGAGTTTTACGGAGAATCAGAAAATATACTCATCAATGATAAAAAAAGCTGATGCCGTACTGCTTAACAGTAACGCTGTAAGAGGAATATTTGAAACAAAGTTCCCCGCACTTAAAGGCAAGCTCACCGTCATTACCTCGCCTGCAGATTCTTCTGCGGCTACAGAGGGTGCTAAGGCAGCTGTTCCCGATGAGTATAAAGCTTTTTTCGAAAAGAAAAAGGTTATAACGGCGCTTGCTCCGTTTACGGCAAAAAAAGGCCATTGGAATATTCTTAAATCCTTTGAAATAGTAAAAGAAACCCTGAAGGAAGCCGGACTGGTTTTCCTTGGAGACGGCGGAGAGCTGCAGGCTGAAATCGAAGAGATGGCGAAGAACAGTAAATATGCAGATGATATTCTTTTCATTCCGGAAAATGATAATCCTTATAAGTATATCGCCGCATCTTCAGTATTCGTTCAGGCAAGCTCGGAAGAAACAAGCGCAAGAGGTCTGGTTGAAGCCATGGCACTTAAAATTCCCGTGGTTGCCGCAGATTGCGGAGCCTTTTCAACGGAGATTCTCTTTGAGAAATATGATCCCGAATACAAATGCGAAAATATGACTTTTGCAGATTACGGAATATTGACTCCCGGCTTCGATTCCAGAGTCAATACCGAATATTCGGTTACTTACGGGGAGCATATTGACTTCGCAAACGGAATCAAGGAAATGATATTAAGCGAAAGAATACCCCAGCTTCTTGTGGATAAAGCATTTGCTTCAACGGCACGTTATTCCTCAGATAAGGCTTTGAGAAAATACGTTGAATTTGCCGATAAGCTTTATCTTTGTTTATAAAATTCCTTTGAAATACAACTAAAGAGATATCAATATTAAAGACCGCTCATATCCAAAAGGATTATGAGCGGTTTTCTTTTACGCAGAAAGCTTGCTGTGCTCTCCGCAAGGCGCCTTCCTCGTTGAGGAAGGTGGATTTGCCGCAGGCAAAGACGAAAGGAGTTAATCCCTAATTCTTCATTCTTATTTGCGACTCCGCATTACAACCCCTCCGAGTTGCTTCGCAACCCACCTCCCCTTACACAGTGGAGGCTTGCTGCACCCTTCACAAATCTTAATTCTTAATTCTTAATTACGGCGTATGCCGTCAAGATTCTTAAGTCAAAAACTGCCCGGATGAACCGGGCAGTTAAAAAAGTTGTTATATTATCGGAATACTATCTACATAGCAAGCATCCGGGCACAAATCTATCTTATTACTCCAGACAACATTGCTATCAATCTCCGGATCAATATCCCAGGCAACACAATGTTCGTCATCTATATATACTCTGCGAAAATTATCTATATTCATAAAGCTCTCAAAAATCGTGCCTGTTTTTAGAACCGGTGACACATCGTATAATCTTTTTTCACCATTATCGAACTCAAGTATCAACGTAAAATTATCATTCGGAACTACGCCGACGATTTTTCTTCTACCTGCTGCAAAATATTCAGCCATTTTTCTGTCTAAGCCTTTTGATAAATAATATTCAACACTTCCGCTCATTATTCCGCCTCCTTAATGAACACCGGAAAACCAATATAACATCTGAACTGAAATTCATTTTAAAGGCTCAATCGCAAACAGCTCTTGCTTATTCTCTGCTAAATTCCAGTTCTCCATAAGTTCTTCCTGATGAAAAGCTGCCCATCCTATAAGCATTTTTAATTGCTTGTTCGGTATTTCCCCCTCAATAACTTCTAAATCAGTTATAGATACAATTACCTCCTGACCGCCATAAGTTGCATGAAAATGCGGCGGTTGATGCTCTCTCCAATTAATATATATCTTTATGCCCCTGAACATACAAATTGTCGGCATGAAATCATCTCCTTCGGTACAGTTATGATATCATATCAAACGTTTTATGTCAACAATGACCTTTTTAATGATTTTTAATTCTTCATTCTTATTTGCAACTCCCCATTACAACCCCTCCGAGTTGCTTCGCAACCCACCTCCCCTTACACAGTGGAGGCTTTCTGCACCCTTCACAAATCTTAATTCTTAATTACAGCGTATGCCGTCAAGCCGGCATCGCTTTGCGCTTTTTGTGCTTCTGATATATTGGCTCCTATGGAAGTTCCGCTTCTCAACAGCTGATTGGAAATCACTCTTTCCTTCTTTTCCTTTGTCAAATACCTACATAGATTAACAACCCTTACTGCA
>JAZQFU010000039.1:0-3729 GCA_045539675.1 Clostridia bacterium
TAAAAATGAGCCTTTATAACGGCGGAACAGTTAACGAAAACTTAAAGCTTATTATCTGCCGTTACTCGGCAGACGGAAGTCTTTCGGGTATCACGGCAAAGAATATTTCTGCCGCGGGTGTGGTAAATGGAGATGTTAATGAATGCATTTATATTGACGAGGCGGTAAATGTGGGGCTAACCGATGGTTATATAAGAGCTTTTGCAGTAAACAGCTTTGTTACGATGAATGATTTTGTGAGTCCGCTTGAGCATAAGCTCAACATTGAGAAAGGAGAATAATAATGAAGAAATTAATAACATTATTACTTCTTTTATCCCTGACCGTCAGCGGAACATATGCATTTAACGATGTTGGCGCGGAATTTGATGTGAATGCAATTGATGCTCTCAATGCTCTGGGAATTATGCAGGGCTATGGAGACGGAAGCTTTCATCCTGAAGAAAATATGACGAGAGCGGAATTTGCAGTTGCGGTAACCAATATTCTCGGAATTGACTTTGAGGGCGTTGAGAAAACGGAATTTTCAGACGTGCCCGATAATCATTTTGCAGCCGGTGCGATTTCTTATCTTACTGCCGGCGGGGTCATAAGCGGATATTCCGACGGAAGCTTCGGAACCGATGATGCGGTAACGGCTGAGCAGGCAATAAAGATTCTTACAGAGCTTGCAGGCTACGGAATTGTGGCAGAACCAAAGTGAGGATATCCTTCCGGTTATCTTTCCGTTGCAACCGAAAATGAAATTCTTAACGGAATCAGTAATATATCCTTTAAGGAGCCTGCAAAACGCGGTATTATTGCAAAGCTTATATATAATACCTTAAAAATCCGTATGTATGTGCAGTCTTCCTTTTCAGAGGGTGGAGTTGCCTTTGAGAAAAAAGGGACTCTCCTTGAAGAATACAGAGATATAAAAATACTGGAAGGTCAGATAACAGAAAATGAGTATTCCTCTCTTACGGGCATCGGAAATATGCCGGAGGGTGCGGTAAAGCTTGCGGCAAAAGACGGAGAAATAACCGTTTATGAAGGAAAAGCAAAACTTTCTGATAAGCTTGGATATAAGGTGGAGGTATTTGCTTACGAAAATGAGGAAGAATACGAGGCTATGTATGTATCGGTTCTTCCCATGAAGAAAACGGTTATATACGGCGGTGAAATTCTTTCGGTTAAAAACGGAATAATCACCTATGAAAAGCGGGAGAATCCGGGGAAGGAATACGAGGTAAGGCTTGATTTTGATTACGATCTTATATATAACGGCGTGGCAAAATATGACTTTGAGCCTTCAGAGCTTATTGTTGAAAACGGATATCTTGAGCTTCTTGATACAGATAAAAGCGGCGGTGCAGACGTAGTATTCCTTAACCGTTCGGAAACCGTTATTTTTGATAAATATAACAAGGCGGCAGGCATTATAAAAGATAAGTTCAGAGCTTCAAAAAATATTTATACCGAGGAAGACGGAAAATTCATTGCCCTTGAAATTTTCCGCGACGGCGAAAGGATTTCTCCCGATTCTCTTAAGGAATGGACGGTGCTTTCCGTATACCGTTCGGCAAATGAAGAAGGAACGCGCCTTATAAGAATCATTGCAACAGAGAAATCACTTCTGCTTAAAGCAACCGCCCGTGAGGAGGATAAGGTAGTTTTCGGACCCGACAGCTACTTTATGTCCTCTGATTTTAAGAAGAATGAAGAAATTTACGGCACAATTATCCCCGGGGAATTAAAAAGATTCCTCTTCAATGAAAAAAATGAGATTGCCTGCGTGGCAAAGGCTGAGGATGTTGACGGCTTTTACTATGGATATATTTCGGGAGTAAAGGCAGATACATACGGAAATTCGGCAATAATAAAGCTTTTCCTTGAAGACGGCACTTTAAATACTTATTCTTTAAGCGAAAAGGTAAAAATAGACGGAGAAACCGTATTTTCGACCGAGGTAAAGAAGCTGCTTCTTTATGCAAAATATGACGGAGCGCCTTCAGATGAGGATGTTTCCCAGTTTGTGAAAATCGGCTTCTCAAAGGACGGAGAGGTAAACTCAATAGATACCGCGAAGGAAAATTCCGTAAGCAGTGCAGAAGAGCTTGAGGTAAGCTTTGAAAATGAGTCTGTTTCCTACAGTATATATTCTCTCGGAGCATTCGGCGGAAAGCTTATTTTCGGTGCTGATACAGTGATATTCAATGTTCCCGGGGATGCTTCGGATGACGAAGGATACAGAATTGTTGATTATTCCGTTCTCGGAGACGGAACCTATATCTGCAGCGGATACGATATTTCCGAAAGCGGAGATTCGGGTATTATTCTTATAAAAGGTGATATAGTAACCGCAATTGATAACGATTCACCTCTTCATGTGGTTGAAAGAAAGACTACGGGGGTAAGAGCAGACGGCTCAGTCGGAGAAAAATATTTCTTCACGGGAACGAACGGCTCTTCAGTTGAAGGGTACTTTGATGAAAATACCGAATATTTTGCATATCGTTCATCAATGGGAATAAAGCTTGAGAAAAAAGATATTGAGCCGGGCGATATAATAAGAATGGTAAGAGTTCCCACAGACGGAAGAATAACCGTTATTGAAAGAATGTTTGATGCGGGAAGCCTCGGAAATGAGGATTATTGCGGTGAAATCACCTTCAGCGGTGCCGCAGATCCCTTATTCAGTCAGTCCTTAAGGCTTGTTACGGCGAAGGCAAAATATGCAGGAATGAATACCGCACTTATGAGCATATATAAGCCTGCTGATATGGAAACAAAAGAGGTTTTCTGGAACTTTACCGGAGCGCAGATGCTTTACATAAAGCAGATGGGTGACGGAAACTTCCGCATTGAAAGAGGAAATATAAACAATATTAATGATATTGATACGGTTGGAGAAGGTAAGGCATCGGTTCTCGTTGCAAAAACAAGATACGGAGCGCTGAATGACGTATTCATTTATGACTTTACCGGAGGGGAGAATTAATATGCACTTAAAAAAGATTATTGCGGTTACGCTTATGCTTATGCTTGCAGTATCCTCTTTCGTATTTGCCGGAGAACTTTCTGTTGCGGTAAATGAAAGAATTCTTTCCGCAGAAGGAAATTGCGGAAACGGAAACGAAAATGTGAGTATTCTCGTGCTTCCCTCAGATGTTACTCCCGAACTGCTTGATTCGCTTGAAGGTGATTTGCTTTCAAAGGTAATCTATATGGGAAGAACCGTATTGAATAACGGGGTCCTTGAAGAAAACATTCCCTTGCCCGAAAGAATGGAAACGGGAAGCTATACCTTATATGTTATCGGGAATACAGAAATTTCAGAAAAAGAATTTACCTTTAAGAATCCTGACGATATCAGAAGGCTTGTTGAATTAATTCAGGGAACTGATGATGAGGAAGAGTTTTTTGAAAGTGTGGTATCAAGCTCTGCCGATCTTGGTATAAGAGCAGATGAATTCAAAGAAATTACCGGAAAAACCGAAAGAAAAGCTCTGATGATGGCAATTCAGGAAAATATGAAGCTTCAGGAGGGAACTCCTTCTGAAAAATTCCGTAATGCATTTTATATTATAGTTACCGAATACCTTCTTGAAGGAGAATATAACGGTGAAATGCTTAAAGCATACAGCCGCAATTATTTTAAAAATGCAGGAATTGACGAAGCATACATAAATCTTATAATAGAAGAAAGCCTCGAAGATGAGCTTGCTGAAAAAATGGAAAACAAAAAAT
>JAZQFU010000040.1:0-5116 GCA_045539675.1 Clostridia bacterium
TGAATTAATTACTTTTCTTGCTATGAACAAACTTCGCCACTCGCTGTATACGCATACAGCTTCGGGTCACCCGTGGCAAGTTTAATGCTTGCCACGGCTCAGTTTGTCCATTCTGAATCAATTTTTCCTATCCCCGAAAAAATAAAAACAGGCTGTTTTACAGCCTGTTTTTAGTATGTCGATAAAGGTATCAACACGATGCCAGATTTCAAAAAGGAAGGTATATTTCGTCGTAATGAATGCAGTAAGTATGACGGTATGGCAAGGCTCATTTTGTTCAATGTAGGGAACGGGCTTGCTCGTTCCGATTTTCCGTCACAACTCTTTGGTAAGAAGTTATTTATCTGCTTATTCATTCAGCAAATGTTTTTCTGCGTTAGACCTTTCTTTTCGATAGTCTGAAACAGGCTGATTTACAGCCTGCTTTTTTTACTTATTTGATATAAGTGTCTTAGCCATACTATAAACCCCGTCAAATGCCATTGTGCAGCCTGCATCAAGGAGGGTGCTTCCGGAAAACACGGAGGTTATTCCGATGCAGTCTATTCCTGCGGCTTTTGCCGATTTTACACCTGAAACGGCATCTTCAACTGCAACGCATTGCTCTTTGGGAAGAGCGGAAAGCTCCCATGCCTTAAGGTAAACATCGGGAAAGGGCTTTCTTCTCTGAACCTGTGAGCCGCAGACTATACCGTCATACAAATCGGGGGTTATGCCCGCTCTTTTGAGGTTGGTTTCCACCTTTATCATATCGGCAGAGGAGGCAATGATTATTTTTAACCCGTTTTCCTTAAGAAGAGAAAGTGCTTCCGGAATCTTTTCAAAGGTTCCGATTTCGGAAAAAAGCCCGGTGCGGTATATTTCGTAGGCTTCATCCTTCATATCCGGGGAAAAGGGAACTCCGTATTTTCTGCATATTCCTTCAATGGCCTCTCCTTCACCGGTGCCTGTAAAGGGAGTGAAATCCTCGGGACGGGTGATAACTCCCGTCCTTCTTTTAATAACCTCTATAATTGCCTTTCTCGTTGCAGGGGAGGAATATATGAGAACTCCATCCATATCCGATAAAATGCATTTGTATTTCATATCAGATAACCTCGCAGATATCGTTTGAAAATGCCACGGGATCCTCTATGGGCAGACCTTCAATAAGAAGTGCGCTGTTATAAAGCACCATAGCATATTTCTTAAGCTTCTCTTTATCAGAAGAAATAAGGGCTTTAAGCTTTTCAAAAACGGGATGAGAGGTATTTATTTCAAGCACTCTTTCAGCCTTAACCTTGTTATCGGTGGGCATTGCATTGAGCACCTTTTCAATTTCGATGGAAATTCCGCCCTCGTTTGTGAGGCAAACGGGGTGGGATTTAAGCTTTGATGAGGCGACAACCTTTGAAACTCTTTCACCCAGAGACTCTTTAAGGAAATCAAATAATTCCTTATCTTCTCCGGTTTCTTCCTTTGTTTCGTTTCCTTCGTTTGCAGAGGAAGCGGAAACAAAGCTTTTTTCCTTATATACATCAATTACCTTAAGCACGAATTCATCAATATCCTCGGTAAGGTAAAGAATTTCATAGCCCTTTTCCTTAAGTGCCTCGGTATGGGGAAGCTTATCTGCTTTTTCCACCGTATCTGCACAGGCATAATAAATTTCCTTACGGTCTCCCATTGCCTCAACATATTCATCAAGAGTTATGAGCTTTTTGCGGGTTGAGGAATAAAACATAAGAAGGGGAGCCAGCTCATCCTTATCTGCTCCGAAATTATCATATGCACCGAACTTAAGCTGACGGCTGAAGGCTTCATAGAATTTTTCGTAATTTTCCCGTTCGTTTTTCATCATAAGAGAAAGCTCGGATTTGATTTTTTTCTTAAGATGCCCCGCAATAACCTTAAGCTGACGGTCATGCTGAAGCACCTCTCTTGAAATATTAAGGGATAAATCCGCGCTGTCTACAAGACCTTTAACAAAGCCGAAGTAGTCGGGAAGAAGGTCTCCGCACTTATCCATAATAAGTACTCCGTTTGAATAAAGCTGAAGTCCCTTTTCGAATTCCTTTGTATAGTAATCGAATGGGGGACGGCAGGGAATATACATAAGTGCATTATAGCTTACTATTCCGTCGGTGCTTGTATGGATAGTCTTTAAGGGCTTCTCGTAATCGTGGAATTTATCCATATAGAAGCTTTCGTATTCCTCGGGTGTTATTTCGGATTTATTCTTTCTCCATAAAGGAACCATACTGTTTAAAACGCTGTCTTCAAAATAGGTTTCGTATTCCTTATCGTTGTCTGCTTTGGGACGGCTTTTTTCGGTAAGCATCTTTATGGGGTGGCGGATGTAGTCGGAATATTTCTTTATTATTCCTCTGATGCGGTATTCGTTCAGGTAGTCGCTGTATTTATCGTCCTCACTGTCTTCCTTTAAGTAAAGGGTTATAACCGTTCCTGCTTCATCCTTTTCGGCAGGAAGAATTTCATAGCCCTCAACTCCCTCGGACTGCCATAAATATGCATTTTCGGTGCCGAATTTTTTAGTAAGCACGGTAACCTTCTTTGCTACCATAAATGCAGAATAGAAGCCTACTCCGAAATGACCGATAATTTCAACGTCTTCTGCGGTTTCGTTTTCCTTTTTGAAAATATCCGAACCGCTTCTTGCTATAACACCCAGATTGTTTTCCAGGTCGGTTTCATCCATACCTATACCTGTATCAATGATTTTAAGGGTGCGCTCTTCCTTGTCTGCTTCAATTCTTATAAAGAAATCCTCACGGTTGAAAACAATGTTTTCATCCTTAAGAGAAAGAAAATAAAGCTTATCTATTGCATCACTTGCATTGGAAATAAGCTCTCTTAAAAAAATTTCCTTATGGGTATAGATTGAATTAATCATAAGGTCGAGAAGCCTTGCGGATTCTGATTTGAATTTTCTCATTTTTTATCACTCCGTTATAATTGTATAAGAATATTTTATCACTTAAAAATAAAAAGTCAAGGGTGTGGGAGATTTGTTAATGATTGGTTAATATTAACGGCTTGCGCCGTAATTAGCAATTGGAAATTGGAAATTAAGAATTAAGAATTAAGAATTAAGAATTGAAAAATCATTGCGGTACAATGCAAAAAGTATTAATTTCAAAACCGCTTGCGGTCTTTGCCTTACAATTTAAATAACCGCCACCTCACGGCAGCGGTTAAGAAATTATATTAAAAAATTTTGTAGCATTGCAAGGCAATGCCTTTAAAATGAAGCTGCAAGCTTCCACCTTAACGTTGCCACAGGCAACATATCACGTGCGAAGCACATATCACATTTCCGAAGGAAATATATCACGTTCCGCAAGGAACATATCACCGAAGACCGCCTGCGGTATTCTATGTGTTCTGCGCAATTTTAACGCAAACCATCTGAAAGGCAGGAAAAATTGATGCAGAATGTTTGAATTTTCACCGAAGCTGTATGCGATACTGCGAGTGGGAAAATTCGGACATAACAAAAAGCATTAAATTTCAAAAACCGTCTGCGGTTTTTACCTTATAAAATAACTGACCGTCACCATTCAGTAACGGTCAGATAACGTATTTCTCATAATATTATGATTATGCTTTTTGTGTTCTGCGCAATTTTAACGCCTTTCATTCTATACTTCCATTATGACAGGCAATATCATCGGCTTTCTCTTAGTCTCCTTCTGGAGGAATGCCCCAACCTCACTCTTGATTTCATTCTTCACCGTTGACCAGTCAAGCACTTTGCCGTTAATACATTTTTCAATGGCATTTCTTGCCACCTCTTTGGTTTCGTTCATAAGGTCTTCGCTTTCACGAACGTAAACAAAGCCTCTTGAGATAATATCGGGGCCTGCGGCAATTGTATTATCCTCTCCCGAAAGAGTAACAACCACAACAATAAGACCGTCGGTGGAAAGATGCTTTCTGTCTCTTATAACAATATTTCCGACGTCTCCCACACTTGCACCGTCAACAAATACCGCACCTGCGGGAACAGAGCCAACAAACTGAGCGGAATCCTTTGAAATTTCAAGAACCTTACCGTTTGCGCCGATAAAGGTGTTTTCCTCGGGTATTCCCATTTTCTGACCAAGCTGAGCATTAATCATAAGATGACGGTATTCGCCGTGAACGGGCAGATAATACTTAGGCTTTACAATACCTAAAATAAGCTTTAATTCCTCCTGACATGCGTGACCGGAAACGTGAACGTCTGCCAGGGCATCGTAAATAACTCTTGCCTGCTTTCTGAAAAGCTCATTAACCACGCGGTAAACAAATTTTTCGTTACCGGGGATGGGGTTTGCGCTTACTATAACAAGGTCGCCCTTTGCAATATCTATTTTCTTATGCTCCGAGTAAGCCATTCTGTATAAAGCACTCATAGGCTCTCCCTGAGAGCCGGTGGTTATAATAACCGTGTTTTCTTTGTTATATTTGTTTATATGATCAATATCCACAAGAAGATTCTTTGAGGGGAGAGTCATATAACCAAGCTCAAGGGCAACGTTAACCACCGTTTCCATGCTTCTTCCGGAAACGGCAACCCTTCTTCCGTATTTATAGGCTGCATCTATAACCTGCTGCACCCTATGTATATTGGAAGCAAAGGTTGCAACTATAATACGGCTGTCGGCATTCTGCTGAAAAATTTCATCAAATGAAACACCGACTGTTGATTCGGAAAGAGTATAACCGGGTCTTTCCGCATTGGTGCTGTCGCTCATGAGAAGGAGCACGCCTTTTTTGCCAAGCTCTCCGAATCTTGCAAGGTCAACCATTTCTCCGTGAACGGGAGTGGGGTCAATTTTGAAGTCACCGGTATGAACAACGGTTCCTGCAGGAGTATGAAGAGCAATTGCACAGGCATCTGCGATTGAGTGATTGGTTCGTATGAATTCACAGGTAATAGAGCCTAATGCAACCGAATCCCCGAAGGAAACGGTATTAAGCTTTGCTTCAGATAAAATTCCGTGCTCCTTAAGTTTATGCTTAATAAGGCCTAAAGTGAATTTTGTTGCATAAACGGGAACATTCATTTCCTTTAAGAAATAGGGAAGGGCACCGATATGGTCTTCATGACCGTGGGTGATAACAATACCTC
>JAZQFU010000041.1:0-2967 GCA_045539675.1 Clostridia bacterium
CCCTTGCAATACAAAGTCTTTGCTGCTGACCGCCGCTCATACCGAGAGCACTCTTTTTAAGCCGGTCTTTACATTCATCCCATATTGCAGCCTGCCTTAAAGAGCGTTCAACTATTTCATCAAGCTGCGCCTTTGATTTGATGCCGTGAATACGGGGCCCGTATGCAACATTATCATAAATGCTCATTGGAAACGGGTTGGGCTTCTGGAAAACCATACCCACCTTTTTTCTTAAAATATTAACATCCATATCCTTGTAAATGTCAACTCCGTCGAGGGTTATTTCTCCTTCGATTCTGCATCCCTCAACCAAATCATTCATACGGTTAAGGCTTTTCAGGAACGTGGATTTCCCGCATCCCGAAGGCCCGATTAATGCCGTAATCTCCTTTTGCGGAAGTTCTATATTAATATCCTTCAAGGCGTGATTTGCAGCATACCACAGATTAAGATTCTTTGTTGAAATTATACCCATTAGTTTGCTCCTTTCTTCTTCAGCATTTTAGCCGTAAGCTTTGCACTCATATTGATTACAAAGGTAAGAACCAGAAGAATTGCAGCTATGGCAAAAGCAATTTCAAATTCACCGCGTTCTTTTGCATACATATAAAGTGCAACAGTAAGCGATGAACCGGCATTACCGGGCTTTACCGCATCCGCAATCCCAAGCACTTCGTTTGCCATACCTGCCGTAAAGAGAAGCGCCGCACTTTCACCGACTATTCTTCCGATTGATAAAAATGAACCCGATACAATTCCGTCAATAGCTGACGGAAGTACTACCGTTCTGATCATATACCATTTCCCTGCACCTAATGCCAAAGAGCCTTCACGGTATCCTTGCGGAACGGTTTTCAGGCTCTCCTGAGTTGTCCTGATTATTGTGGGAAGTGTCATAATAACAAGTGTAAGCGAACCTGCTATTAAGCTGGTACCAAGCGAAAAAAACTGAACAAATATCAGCATACCTACCAGACCATAAATAATTGACGGGATGCCTGAAAGGGTTTCTGTTGCAAGCTCGATTATACGTACTTTACTTTTATCTTTTGCATATTCATTTAAGTAAATAGCCGTTCCGACACCGATAGGCAGCACAACAATAAGTGTCATTAAAATAATATACACGGTATTTAATATATTCGGAAGTATGCCGACAGTTTCACGGATAAGACTCGGCTTTGTTGTTAGAAATCCGAGCGAAATATTCGGCAGACCTCTGTATAGAATGTATCCTATAAGCCCGAGAAGAATAAGACATATAATCCCTGCTGATAAATACATCAAAATGTTTAAGAAAGCACATTTTACTTTTCTTTTTGTGGATATTCTATCCTGCATAGGCTCACCCTTTATCCTTTTTTACTATCAGATTCAACACAAGGTTGATTATCAGTATAAAAACAAACAGCACCAAAGCTATAGAGAAAAGAGCTTCCCGCTGAAGTCCCGATGAATACGACATTTCGCTTGCAACCGCCGTAGTAAGAAACCGTACACTTTTGAAAAGCCCCGGCATATTTGCCACATTGCCCGATACCATCATAACCGCCATTGCTTCACCAATACTTCTGCCGATACCAAGCACAACAGACGTAAGTATTCCGCTTTTAGCTGCAGGAACAATAACCTTAAACACCGTTTCAGTTTTGGTTGCTCCAAGTGCCAGAGATGCTTCTTCATATTCCTTTGGCACGGCTCTGATTGCCGTTTCCGATACCGATATTACTGACGGCAAAATCATAACAGTTAAAACGATAATTGCCGAAAACAGATTTGCTCCGTCCGGCAAATTGAAGGTTTCACGCACAAAAGGTACAATTATTATCATACCTACAAGACCGTAAACAACTGACGGTATTCCCGAAAGCAAGTCAACACCCCGGCGAACTGTATTTGATATTTTATCATTCGCCATTTTAGAGACAAATATAGCACACATTATTCCTATCGGTACACCGATTATTATTGCACCCAGCGTTCCATACACCGACGTCAGAATAAACGGCAGAATACCATACGAGGGAGGTGTGGCGGTTGACGCCCACGACCTCCCGAATAAAAAGTCGCAAATTCCGATTTTGCCAATGGCAGGAATACCTGAGACACACAGAAATACCGTAATGAGAATAACAAAGAAGGCAGCCAAAAATCCGCAAAACGTGAAAATTATATTCATTGATTTTTCAATAAAATTCGCTGCTGTTTTAATTCTGTTCATTCTTCCTTTCTCCTTATCTTGCTACGGGTACTGCTCCTGCTTTTACAATCAAATCATCAGCTGCTTCAGAGGTTGCAAACTCGAAGAATGCTTTTGCAGTTTCGGAAAGCTCTGCGTTTTTCTTTGTTACGAATATGAAGTTACGCTGAACCTTATATGTGCCGTTCTGGATTGTTTCTGTTGTAGGTGCAACGCCTTCAACAGAAATCTGTTTTACCGTATCTTTTACAGAAGCAACAGAAGCATAACCGATTGCATTGGGGTTGGATGCTACTGTCTGCACAACATCACCTGTTGAGGTTAGCTCCTGTGAATATTTGCACAAATCTTCTGTATCCGTGATAGATTCAAAGCCATCTCTTGTGCCTGATGCAGCCTCTCTGCCGATGAGTACTACAGGGCTGTCTGATCCGCCAACTTCACTCCAATTTGTAACCTCACCTTTGTAAAGTGCGGCAATCTGTTCGATGCTTAAGTCAGCTACGGGATTTTCAGGATTTACAATTACCGCAATGCCGTCAATGGCAACAACTGTTCCCATAAGGTCTGCTTTTTCTTCATCTTTCAG
The DNA here is from genome assembly GCA_045539675.1 of Clostridia bacterium. GTDB lineage: Bacteria > Bacillota > Clostridia > UMGS1840 > HGM11507 > JAZQFU01. The sequence continues at coordinate 2,790 of JAZQFU010000041.1, forward strand.
CTCTCTGCTTGAAAGACCGATATCGCATCTTCCCTCGGCAACTGCCTGAATACCGCTGCCTGAACCTGTGGGATTATAGGTAATCTTTACATCTGAGTTTTCTTCCATATAAGCTTCACTTAAATACCCGACTACCTTTTCCATTGAAGTTGAGCCGTCTGTTGCAACGGTGCCCCCC
>JAZQFU010000042.1:0-6646 GCA_045539675.1 Clostridia bacterium
GTATAACGGTCTTTTTGCTCATAAAACCGGCGCTGTAAGAGCCGGGCTCGGATATATAGGGAAAAGCGCTCTTTTTATTTCTGATGCATACGGGCCGAGAGTCAGACTGGGAACGGTTTTTACCGATATGCCGCTGGACGTAAATTGCTTTGAACAGGAAGATAAATGCGGAGACTGCAAGGTTTGTATGATGAAATGCCCTGCCATGGCAATCAGCGGAAAAAACTACTGTAAGGATATGAAAAGAGCGGAATTCTTCGATGCGGCGGCATGCAGCGAATATATGAAAAGAAAGTTTCAGCATATCGGAAGAGGGGCAGTTTGCGGAATATGTATGAAATACTGCCCGAAGGGGGTAAAATAATTGAAGACCGCAGGAATAATAGCGGAATATAATCCCTTTCATAAAGGGCATTTGTATCATATTGAAGAAACGAAAAAAAGGCTCGGCGTAACCCATACTCTTGCAGTTATGAGCGGAAACTTTGTAATGAGAGGTGAGCCTTCAATATACAACAAGCTCATAAGAGCGGAAGCGGCAGTAAGAGGCGGTATTGATCTGGTGATTGAGCTGCCGTTATGCTTTGCGTTGTCTTCTGCAGAGCATTTTGCCTATGGCGGAGTAAACGCCATGGAGCTTCTCGGGGGAGTGGATTTTCTTTCCTTCGGAAGTGAAACGGGTGATATTGAAAAGCTTAAAGCGGAAGCGGAAGCCGTGGAAAGTGAAAGCGTGCAAAATAAAATATCCGAGGGAATGAAGGCGGGAATGCCGGTTTTTACGGCAATAAGTGAAGCTCTCGGGGAAGATAACAGTCATTCCTCTCCCAACGATATTTTAGCCGTTAATTATCTTAAGGCATTGAGAAAGCTTAAAAGCGGAATCGTTCCCTTCACTTTAAAAAGAGCAGGAGCGGGATATTTAAGCGAAAATACGGAGGAAGAATTTGCTTCGGCGATGGGAATAAGAAAAAAAATCCGTGACGGTGATGATTTTTCTCCATATGTGCCGGAAGCGGTTGCCGGTTTTTTAAAGGATGAAGAACCGGTGCTTGAGGAATATTTCAATCAGGCAGTTACCTATGCCTTGAGAAAAGTGACCCGGGAAGAGCTTATGGGAATAAGAGATGTTTCGGAAGGTCTTGAAAACGTATTTAAAGAAGCCGCCTCGGAATTTTACGGTGCAGAGGCAATAGCTCACGGAGTGAAATCCAAAAGATATGCTTATTCAAGAATAAAAAGAATAATATATAACGCCTTCCTGGGTATTGAAAAGGAAGAAATCGAAAAGCCGTTGACTTATCTCCGTGTTCTTGCTTTTAACGATAAGGGAAGAGAGCTTATTAAAAGGTTTAACGAAACTTCAGCGGTGCCTCTTATAACTAATCCCACTAAAAAGGATTTCGGAATTCATAAGGGGCTTGCCCTTGAGGTAAGAGCATCGGAAATATATTCTCTCGGAGAAAGAAAAAAAGCTTCGCGCGGAGATTTGAGGAGCATATATATCCACTAAAGAAAAGAAGAATTTAAAGAATAATTTCAACACTTTATATAAAAATGAAATACAAGGTTGAAATGAAACCTTATTTTTGCTAAAATAATACCATATTATATCAAGGAAAGGAAAATGAAAATGAATAAACCGGAGTTTTCATTCAAAACAGCAAAAGAATTTATTACTGATGCAGAAATCAGCGAATTTTCAGCAAAGGCTCTTGAAGCAAAAAAAGTTCTTGAAGACGGAAGCGGAAAGGGTAATGACTTTATCGGATGGGTAAAGCTTCCTGTTTCTTATGATAAAGAGGAGTTTGCAAGAGTAAAGAAGGCAAGCGAGAAGATAAGAAGCAATTCCGAGGCACTTCTGGTTATCGGAATCGGCGGATCGTATCTTGGAGCCAGAGCGGCAATCGAATTCTGCAAGGGCAATCTTCATAATATGAAAAAAGGAAATCCGCAGATTTTCTTTGCAGGGAACAGCATAAGCTCAACCTATCACAAGGAGCTTTACGATATATTAAAGGATAAGGATTTTTCAATTAACGTTATTTCAAAATCGGGAACAACCACCGAGCCTGCAATCGCATTCCGTATATTCAAGAAGCTTCTTGAAGAGAAATACGGAAAAGAGGAAGCAAAAGAAAGAATTTTCGTAACAACAGATAAAAACAGAGGAGCACTTCTTAACCTGGCTAAGCAGGAAGGGTATGAGCGTTTCTCTATTGCAGACGATATCGGAGGAAGATTCTCCGTTCTTACTTCTGTCGGACTTCTTCCCATTGCCGTAAGCGGTATGGATATTGATAAGCTTATGGAGGGAGCAGAAGCTGCTTATAACGATCTGCTTTCAGATGAATTTGAAGATAATATCGCACTTCAGTATGCAGCATTGAGAAATATTTTCTTAAATCAGGGCAAGGCAATTGAAATTCTTGTTAACTACGAGCCGTCTCTTGCATATTTCTCCGAATGGTATAAGCAGCTCTTCGGCGAAAGCGAAGGAAAAGACGGAAAGGGAATTTATCCTTCCTCTCTCAATTTCTCCACGGATCTTCATTCTCTCGGTCAGTTTGTTCAGGAAGGAACAAGAAATATGTTTGAAACCGTTTTAACCGTTGCTGAGCCTGAGCAGAATATTATAATCGAAGAGGATGCGGATAACGTAGACGGACTTAACTTCCTTGCAGGAAAGTCGGTTGACTTTGTTAATTCCAAGGCTTTTGCGGGAACCCTTCTTGCACATACCGACGGAAAAACTCCCAATCTTCTTATCTCCATTGAGAAGAGAGATGAGTTCAACCTTGGATACCTTTTCTATTTCTTCGAAAAGACCTGCGGAATCAGCGGATATATGCTTGATGTTAATCCCTTCAATCAGCCCGGAGTCGAAGCATACAAGAAAAATATGTTTGCCCTTTTGGGAAAACCCGGCTATGAAGATATGAAAGCAGAGCTTGAAAAAAGACTTGATTTCTGACCGATATTAAGAAATTTTTAAAAAAGTGTGAATTTTTTACAAAAAAGGTTGAAATTTTTCTGAAAATATTATATAATACAGATAGCTTATTTAAAGCAAATAAATTAAGCAGGAGGAATGCATATGATACGCATACTTATCGGACCTAAGGGAACCGGCAAAACAAAAACCTTTATTGAAATGGCAAATCAGGCTCTTGAAACAGAAAAGGGTAACGTGGTTTGTATTTCTAAGGGAAGCAGACATACCTTTGATATTTCATCCAATATCAGACTGGTTAATACAGACGATTTTAATATAACCTCTATCGAGGCTTTCTACGGACTTATTTCCGGAATGATAGCTCAGAATTATGATATAACTCATATTTTTATAGACAGTATTACTAAAATCACAAATGCAACCGTTGAAGATTTCGCAAGAGTAATTCCCGAAATGGAAGCGATTTCCGAAAAATTCAATGTAGATTTTACCGTTGCAATCAGCACAGAGAAGGAAGGCGCACCTGCCGAAGTTCTCAAATACGCTGTATAAAGTCTGAAATATCCGGCGGGGCAGTGATGCCCCGCTTTTAATTTAGCGTGACAGAAGCTATCCGTAATTTCATCTGTTCAGGGTTCGGATAACTGCTGTCACGTTCTGCGGAAGGATATCGGAAATATGTCTAATTGTGAATTGCTTGCACCTGCAGGTTCTTTGAAAGTTCTTAAAGCGGCTGTGAATACGGGCGCAGACGCCGTTTATTTTGGGTTAAGAAGCTTTTCAGCCCGAAGCTCTGCGGTTAATTTCAGCCATGAAGAGGCGGAAAAGGGCTTTGATTATCTTCATCTGAGGGGAAAAAAGGGATATGTTACTTTAAATACTCTTCTTAAAAACAGCGAAATTCCCGAATTTCTTGATGAAGTGCGTTTTCTTGCCTCGGTGGGGTGTGACGGAGTGATTGTTCAGGATTGGGGTGCCGCGGAGCTGATCAGGAACGCTGCACCGGAGCTTCCTGTTCACGGGTCAACTCAGATGTCTGTTCATAATCTCCCGGGAACGCAGTTCCTGTATGAAAAGGGTATTGAAAGAGTGGTTCTTGCAAGAGAGCTTACTTTTGATGAAATAAAATATATAAAGGAAAATACAGACTGTGAAATAGAAATGTTTATTCACGGTGCTCTTTGTGTGTGCTATTCCGGTCAATGCTATATGAGCAGCTTTATAGGTGAGCGAAGCGGAAACCGCGGAAAATGTGCCCAGCCCTGCAGACTTAGGTATTCTATGGAGGGCAGGGAAGGAACGCTTTTGAGTCCTCTTGATATTGAATCTACCTCTTTTATAAAAAGAATAAAGGAATGCGGAATCCATTCCCTGAAAATAGAAGGCAGACTTAAAAACGAATACTATACTGCGGTTGTGGTAGATTCATACAGAAAACTCCTTGACGGCGGCGTGCTTTCAAAGGAAGATAAAAAGCTTCTTTTCGGAATTTTTAACCGTGGAGGATATACAAGCTATCTCGACGGCAGAAAAACAAATATGTTCTGCTTTGATAAAAATGAAAATCCGTATTCGGAGGCTGAAAAGCTTGCCGGAGATAAATATAAAAAAATAACAGAAGATGAAAGTATTCCTTCTGAATGTATTAAGTATATTGATATCAGGGGCGTGTTCCGCATAGGCGAAACCCCCGTTCTCTTCGGGGAATGTGAAGGGAAAAAAGTAAAGGTGAACGGTGACGATAAGGTTGCGGAGGCGAAAAGTGCTCCCCTCACGGAGGAAAAAATCATAAGCGCCTTATCAAAAACCGGCGGCACGAATTTTATGACGGGCAATGTTGAGCTTGAGCTTGATAAAGGTGCATTTATGCCGGCATCATCTCTTAACGAACTGAGAAGGCGGCTGCTTTCGGGATTCTCCGAGAAAAAGGAAATAAAGTATTCGGAGCCTGATATTATCGTTTCAAGAAGAAAGCCGGAAAAAACGGAGCTTATAATTAAAGTTATTAATGAAGAGCAGTATAAGTGGGCAACGAAAAAAGAATATATTGTTCTTGCACCGGCAAAGCTTGTTTCCGAAAAAGGCGTCATAAACCCTGAAAAAACAGGAATCACACTTCCTGCAATTATAAAAGACGGTGAAATTTCAAAATATAGGGAATACATTTCAAAATGTGCAGAAATGGGCGTAAGGTACGGATGTGCATCAAATATTTCTCACTTTGAGCTGCTTTCCGGCTTTGAAATAATAACTGACGGAAGACTTAATATTGCCAATTCAAAGGCGGAGAGTTTTCTTCCTGAAACGGCTATAGAGGGAGTTTCACGTGAGCTTAATCTCAAGGAAATAGCGGGAATTTCTCCGGATAAGAAAATTGCTGTCACGGCATACGGATATGTTGAAATGATGATTACGGAGAATTGCATCAAGAAAAACGTATGCGGAAAGTGTATTGATAAAACCTCCCGGCTTAAAGACAGGACGGGAAAGAGCTTTCCCGTGCTTTGTGCAGAGGAATGCAGAAACATTATACTTAACCCCGTGCCGCTCATTATGAGTGATAAAATGAAGGATTTATTCTATGCGGGTGCGGATTATGGCATTCTTGAATTTACCGTGGAATCCGAAGCGGAATGTGAAAAAGTTTTAAATGCATTTATGGAGGGAATAAACCCCTATAAGGAATTTACAAGAGGGCATTTTTACAGAGGAGTTAATTAATTTTATGTAAATCTTTTGTGAATTCTTCTGTTATAAAGTTGACTTTAAATAAAAATTCGTTTATGATTCAGTAAAGGAAGAAGGAAATGTTCGGATACGTTACTGCTAACCCCGCCCTGCTTTCAGAGGCGGATAAAACCAAATACAAATCCTATTACTGCGGACTTTGCCGTGAATTGAAAAAAAGAGGCAGAATGATAAGCAGTATTTCCCTTAATTATGATATGGCTTTTCTTGCCATTGTTCTTGACGGAGTTTATAATAAAAATGCGGAAATACTAAAGGGAAGCTGCGGTCTTCATCCTTTTCGGGGTTGTGTGTTTTCTGAAAGTGAATTTCTTTCCTATGCAGCAGACATGAATATTATTTTAAGCGGGCATAAGCTTTATGATGATTTGTATGACGATAACAGTCTGAGTGCAAGAGCAGGTCTTAGAATTCTGAAAAAGGAATTTAGTAAATCATCGGAAAACTATCCGGAAAAGGCTGAAAAGATAAAGCTCTGCCTGAAGGAATTGTCTGCCATTGAAAAAAGCGGCAGACTTGTGCCTGATGAATGTGCCGCCTGCTTCGGAAAAATAACCGGAGAAATATTCAGAGTGTATGAGGATGAATACTCTGAAGCACTTTACGGCTTTGGTGATGCTCTGGGCAGATTCATATATATAATGGATGCATGTATGGATAGAGATGCAGATATAAAAAGGAAAAGATACAATCCTCTTTTAAGATTCAGTAAAAGCGATTTTAAGGGAATGCTTAATATACTTATGTCTGACTGCCTCGTGAAGCTTGAAAAGCTTGATATAACCGTAAATAAAACGCTTATCGAAAATATAGTTTTTTCGGGCGTATGGTCTAAATTTGAATTCAGGGAGAGAAAAAATAAATGAAAAGAGATCCTTATGAGGTGCTGGGTGTTCCGCGCTCGGCAACCGAAGAGGAAATAACAAAAGCATACAGAAAGCTGGC
>JAZQFU010000043.1:0-2703 GCA_045539675.1 Clostridia bacterium
GTTTCCTCACCGCAAACGAACGCACCTGCACCGAGTCTGATATCAAGGTCGAAGTCAAAGCCTGTATCGAAAATGTTTTTACCGAGGAGACCGTATTCCTTCGCCTGGTCAATAGCCTTCTGAAGTCTCTGAACAGCGATGGGGTACTCAGCTCTGATATAAACGTAACCCTGATTTGCACCTACTGCATAACCTGCAATAGCCATAGCTTCGATGATTGAGTGGGGGTCGCCTTCAAGAACGCTTCGATCCATGAATGCACCGGGGTCACCCTCATCGGCATTACAAGCAACGTATTTCTGATCTCCGGGAGCATTTTTGGTGAAGAGCCATTTTCTTCCTGTGGGGAAGCCGCCGCCTCCTCTTCCTCTTAAGCCGGAGTCTAAAATAGTCTGGATAACATCATCGGGAGTCATCTCGGTAAGAACCTTTCCGAGAGCCTTATAACCGTCAAATGCTATGTATTCATCAATATTTTCGGGGTCGATAACACCGCAGTTTCTTAATGCTACACGGTGCTGCTTCTTATAGAATTCAGCATCTGAAAGAGACTTAACAATTTCATTGTCTTTTGCTTCTTTATAGATAAGTCTTTCAACAAGTCTTCCCTTTAAGAGATGCTCGGTAACAAGCTCGGGAACATCTTCAGGTGTTACCAGGCTGTAGAAAGCACCTTCGGGATAGATAATAACGATAGGACCAACTGCGCAAAGACCGAAGCATCCGGTTCTTACAACCTTAACTTCCTTTTCAAGACCGTTGGCAACGATTTCTTTTTCAAAGGTTTCAATGATTTTTTCGCTGTTTGAAGAGGTACATCCGGTACCGCCGCAAACCAGCACGTGGCTTCTTACGATATCCATTTAAAGCTCCTCCTTACTCTGCAGAACCTATCAGGAGATCCTGACAGGGGCTGCTATTTACGAAATGCTCTGCAACTATTCTTGCAACAGCCTCTCTTGATAAGTTAACATATGTGAATTTTTCTCCGCCGGGAACATAAACCTCTGCGAGAGGCTCAAGACGGCACATGCCGATGCATCCGGTCTGGCTTACAACAACATTTTCTAAGTTTCTCTTTGCAATTTCTTCGGAGAACGCGTTAAGAACTTCTCTTGCTCCTGCTGCGATACCGCAGGTAGCCATTCCCACAACAACTCTGATTTTACCTTCGTTATCGTGTCTCATATTGACATTTGCCAAGGTTTTTTCTCTGATTGCTGCTAATTCTGCTAAGCTTTTCATTTTATTCCTTCCCTTCAATTAATTATATAAGCTATCAATATTTTCTCTGATATACTCCCGAATCCAGGCGGATACCTCGGGCTCGCTGAACGGAACCCCTCCGAGGATTTCCCTCATTTCTCTTGTATCCAGAATGAATTCCTTATCTTCAACCTTATGGGTATAGTAAAAATCGGTTTCACTTCTGTTCACTATAAGCATCCAGAGGGTTGTCACCATATCTCCCAGGGGCTGACGGTCAATACTATCGTATAAAAACCTTGCATAAAGCTCGGTTCCCACGCCCTCCTTTGATTTTATCTCAAAGCTTCCGCCCGCCTGCTCACAGGCAAGCTTGGTTAAAGGGATTCCGAGACCCACCTTTCTCGTGGTTCTCGTGGTGGTGAAGGGGTCGGTGACCCTTGCAACCATTTCGGGACTCATTCCGCAGCCGTTATCCTTTATATAAAAGGAAAGAATGTTTTCCCTGCGGCTTTCGGTGATTCCGATTTCTATGAGGCTCGCTTTCGCTTTAACCGAATTTTCGGTCAGATCAAGAATGTGAAGCGATATCTCTTCCATATCAGTCAGTATATTTCTTTAAAATATCAGCAACGTCGTCTGCACCGATTCTTCCGTAAACTTCGCCGTTAACGGTGAATACGGGCGCAAGACCGCAGGCTCCGATACATCTTGTTGCTTCAAGAGAGAATTTTCCGTCGTCGGTGCATTCTCCAACCTCAAGCTTTAAGATTTCCTTGATTTTATCAAGAATAAGACCTGAGCCCTTAACGTAGCATGCAGTTCCAAGGCAAACGCCGATGGGGAAATCACCCTTCGGATAAAGCGAGAACTGAGCATAGAAAGATACTACACCGTAAACCTCTGCAAGTGATACTCCCAGTCCGTCTGCAACCATTTCCTGAACTTCAATGGGAAGATAGCCGTAAACTTCCTGCACTTCATGAAGCACGGGAATAAGAGCGCCGCTTGTTTCTTTATACTTTGCAACAATCTCTTTAAGCTTTGCTTCCTGTTCTTTAGTTCCTTTAAAAGGCACTGTTTTGATTTCGCTCATTTTTTTTACCTCCCGATTAAAATGTTTGTTTAATTTTTATCAATCCAGGGCGCACTACGCCCCTTGTTAATTTATCCATCATCATATTGTAACAGATTATTCTGCAAAAATCCATAGTTTTTCGCAAAATAATTAAGATTTTTTTTATTTTCTATATATATGATAAATTCAGAGCCTTGGTTTGTTAAATTTTTATCATTTTTATTCTTATTTCAGTCCACGTTTTTCCAACATTCAGGACAGAATTCTGCCATATTAACCACCTCATCAATATTATAGGTCAATTTCACCATAATTTCAATAGGGGAATTTGTCATAATATTATTGGTGATTATATGAGCAGATTAAAAGAATTACGTTTAAAACGAGGTTACACACAGGTTAAAATGCAGATGCTCACA
>JAZQFU010000044.1:0-4460 GCA_045539675.1 Clostridia bacterium
AATTACGCCGATAAGGTTGGGAATCATCATAAGACCGTTAAAGGTATCTGAAATATCCCATGCAAGAGACGAGGTAAGAAGTGCTCCAAGCATAATTGTAACAAGATGAATAAGCTTATATATATAGATAGTCTTTGTTCCGAAAAGATATTCCCAGGCTTTCGCACCGTAGTGATCCCATCCGAGAACGGTTGTAAATGCAAAAAGTAAAATTGCTATGGCAATAAATCTGCCGCCTATATTCGCATATCCGAAAACTGTGTTGAATGCTCCGGCAACGAGAGTTGCATCGGTAACGCCTTCAGCAAGAACTCCGGTATTGAAATCGTAAAGTCCCGAGGTAAGAACTACAAGAGCGGTCATAGTGCAGACAACCATAGTATCTGCAAATACCTCAAATATTCCCCACATACCCTGCCGAACAGGCTCTTTAACATTGGAATTGGAATGAACCATAACCGACGAACCAAGACCTGCTTCATTGGAGAAAACGCCTCTCTTGAAGCCCTGCTGGATAACCACACTAAGGGTTGCACCGGCAGCACCGCCCGCAACAGCTATAGGCTTGAATGCAGTAACAAATATAGATTTAAGCGCAGGAATAATGCTTGCATAATTTACGCAGATTATGGCAATGCTTCCACCCACAAATAAAACAACCATCAGGGGAACAATTTTTTCAGCAAATGCAGCAATTCTCTTAAGACCGCCAAGGGTTATGAGAGCTGCTACTATAACAATAACTACGCCGATAATAACCGAATAAAGAGATACCCCTTCATAAAGCTGCACAGATGCAAGAGCATCAATGCGAAAAGCGGATTCAATATTCGCAACAATTTTATTTACCTGACCCATAGCACCGATTCCGAAGGATGCAAGCAAAGTAAAGATTGAGAAAAGAACCGCAAGAAACTTACCGATTCCCTTGCAACCTTTCTTGGCACCGAGTCCGTCACGAAGGTAATACATAGCTCCTCCGGACCATTCGCCTTCTGCATTTCTTCTGCGGTAAAAAATACCGAGAACGTTTTCCGAGTAGTTTGTCATCATTCCGAAGAATGCCGCAACCCACATCCAGAAAACCGCACCGGGTCCGCCTATGCAGATTGCCGCCGCAACGCCGGCAATGTTTCCAACGCCGATTGTTGCCGCAAGTGCCGTACACAGAGCCTGGAAGGGAGAAATAGATTTTTCATCCTTGGAATGACCTATAACTTCCTTGTTGAAAAGGCTACCTATGGTATTTTTCCACCAATGCGCAAAATGAGTCACCTGAAAGAATTTGGTAACTGCGGTTGTGAGGATTCCGGTGCTGATTAAAAGCACCAGTCCAAGTGTTGTCCATACAAAGGTATTTACTATACCGTTGTAGTGCTCAAGAGCAGATAAAAAGCTCATGATCCCATCTCCTTTAAATATAGATTTATTCGGAGGTTGTTGAACGCAAAAAAGAGTCCGGTATACACCGAACTCTCACGCAAGCAGAATAAACCCATTTATAAAATGGATTAACTTCCGTCCTTTTGCCTGAGAGATTCGACTTTAAAGTCTTGCACCTTCGGCAGTTGGATTCCCAACCTTCTCCGGAAAACTATCCGCTTACAGTCTTCATCTCTTACGAGACACCTGAGAGTTTTACTCCGTCGGATTTTCCTGCAAGCATCAATTAGCTTACGACATTATAATACAATGCACTTTCTTTGTCAATACTTAATTTGCTTTTTCTTTACTTTTTTTAAATTTACCGAGCTTTATATGATTGACAATGGGGTAAATTAATAGTATAATAGGAACATTAAGTTTTTAGGAGAATGTATATGATAAAGCTTTACGATGAAGGAGTATTTTTATCTGAAGGAAAAATACTCACAAAAACTGAAATGCTCGCAAAAAATCCGTCTGCAGATGCAGAAGCAAGCAAGAAAAAAACAATGGCTTATTCTATATTAAGCAAGCATAACACTTCAGAAAATAATGATAAGCTGAAAATAAAATTTGATGCCATGGCATCACACGATATAACCTACGTTGGAATAATCCAGACAGCAAGAGCTTCCGGGCTTGAAAAGTTTCCGCTCCCCTACGTTCTTACAAACTGTCATAACAGCCTTTGTGCCGTTGGCGGAACAATAAATGAAGACGACCACGTTTTCGGTCTTTCCGCTGCAAAAAAATACGGCGGAATTTATGTTCCCGCTCATATGGCAGTTATTCACCAGTATATGAGAGAAATGATGGCTTCCTGCGGTTCGATGATTCTCGGCTCAGACAGTCATACAAGATACGGTGCTCTGGGAACAATGGCAATCGGCGAAGGCGGACCCGAGCTTGTTAAACAGCTTTTATCAAAGACATACGATATTAATTATCCCGGTGTTGCACTTATTTATCTTGAAGGGAAGCCCTGCCCCGGAGTAGGCCCTCAGGATGTTGCGCTTTCCATAATCGGAAAGGTTTTTGCCAACGGATTTGTTAAAAATAAGGTTATGGAATTCGCAGGCCCCGGAATTGACAGTCTTTCGGTTGAATTCAGAAACGGAATTGACGTTATGACCACCGAGACCACCTGCTTAAGCTCCATATGGAAAACAGATTCAAAGGTTAAGGATTATTATACCGTTCACGGAAGAGAAGAAGCATATACCGAGCTTAAACCCGGCGAGGATGCATATTATGACTGCTGCGTAAGAGTTGACTTATCAGAAATAAAGCCTTCAATCGCACTTCCCTTCCACCCCAGCAATGTATATACAATTGATGAATTCAATGAAAATGCGGCAGATATATTAAGAGAAACAGAAATCAAAGGAAATGCGCAGCTTGATACTCCCGGAGTTGAGCTTAAGCTTACCGATAAGCTTATTGACGGACGTCTTAAGGTCAATCAGGGTGTTATTGCGGGATGCGCAGGCGGAACATTTGAAAATATCTGCGCAGCTTCGGAAATACTTAAAGGAGCATCAACCGGTAACGGCGAATTCTCTTTAAGTGTTTATCCCTCAAGCCAGCCCGTTTATATTGAGCTTTTAAGAAACGGTGCGGCAACGGAGCTTATGGCAGCAGGTGCAACCTTAAGAACTGCTTTCTGCGGTCCCTGCTTCGGTGCAGGAGATGTTCCCTCAAACAACGCTTTAAGCATACGCCATTCAACAAGAAACTTCCCCAACAGAGAAGGCTCAAAGCCGGGCGCCGGTCAGATTTCTTCAGTTGCGCTTATGGATGCACGTTCAATTGCGGCTACGGCTGCTAACGGCGGTTTTCTCACCTCAGCTGCATCTCTTGACAAAACTTCCGCAACTCCCTCGTATTATTTTGATAAATCTGTATATGATAAGCGTTGTTATTACGGCTACAATAAAGCCGATTCTTCGGTTGAGCTTAAAATCGGCCCCAACATTGCAGACTGGCCGAAAATGAGCAGATTAACGGAGGATATTATTCTTAAAGTTGCATCGGTAATAACCGATGACGTAACAACCACCGATGAGCTTATACCCTCCGGCGAAACCTCCTCCTACCGTTCAAATCCCTTAAAGCTTGCGGAATTCACCCTTTCAAGGAAGGATCCCGGATATGTTGACAGAGCTAAAGAGATAAAAGCTCTTGAAGAAACACGTCTTTTGGGCAACGCACCGGAAGAATTATCAGAGGAGCTTAAATCTGCAATAGATGCGTTTTCAGGTATAAAGAAAATTAATACTCTGAATACGGGAATAGGAAGCGTTGTTTATGCACGAAAACCCGGAGACGGTTCTGCAAGAGAGCAGGCAGCCTCTTGCCAGAAGGTACTTGGCGGCTGGGCAAATATTGCAGTTGAATATGCAACCAAGAGATACAGGAGCAATCTTATAAACTGGGGAATGCTTCCCTTTATCTCGGAATCCTTGAAGCCCGAAATCGGTGATTATATTTTTATTCCGGGAATAAGAGAAGCAGTTGAAAACAAAACCGAAAATATTAAAATTTATATTTTAAGAAACGGAAAAATCACTGAAGACTGCCTTATTCTCAGGGATCTGACAGATGATGAAAGAGACATTATTCTCTCCGGCTGCTTAATCAATTATTATGCCTGATTTTGCATATTATAAATTGAATAAATAAGACTATAATAGTATCAGGGAGTGATGAATTTGAAAAAATTCTCTTTGATACTATTATTTATTTTGCTTTTCAGCGGATGCGGAACAAAAAAACAGGAGCAGGAAAACAATCGGATTGAGGAAACAAATACTGCCACCGTAACCGAGGATTACTCTTCCCTTTCCGATGAATCATACGGATTCGGATACCGCAAGGAAGAAAAAGGGATTGTTCCATCAATTGGGGTATATGCAGATTACATTAAAGATATGAACGCCGTATATACCGGAGATACAACTAAAAAAAGGGTTTACCTTACCTTTGACGAAGGGTATGAGAACGGTTTTACTGCCGGTATTCTGGATACCCTGAAG
>JAZQFU010000045.1:0-2821 GCA_045539675.1 Clostridia bacterium
TCAGTATAAAACCCGTGACGAATGGATTTCGGGAACAAAAATATTCATAGGCGACCAGAACGGAGATATGATGTTTGAAAAAACTTTAACCCGTGCAGAATGCTGCACAGTATTAAGGAGGATTGAATCGAAATGAAAAAATTAATAGCTTTAATCCTCAGTATGGCAATGGTACTTTCATTATTCAGCGTTAGCCTTGTATCTGCAAAGGAAGAAAGCGAAAACTATGTTGAGCTTCTTGCAATTCTCGGATGTATAGATTCAGAATCTTACGAAATCCTTAATAAAGATACTGTTACGCGCGGAGAGTTTGCAAAAATAATTGCAGATATTTTAAACTTCGAAAATGCAGGAGAAAGCTCCTTTGGAGATGTTCCGGAGGGTAGCTTATATGCAGAAGAAATCAATGCTGTAGCAAGCTTTAAGGTTATGATGGGGGATGGAGAAGGAAACTTCAACCCCGAAAGAGCAGTTACTGAGCTCGATGCAATGATAGCTGTTTTAAGAGTTCTCGGCTATGAGGATTATGCTTATTATCGCGGGGGATATCCCACCGGCTATTATCAGGCGGCAAGAGTAACAAAGCTTAATTCCGGTTTAGGCGAAATCACTAAGGCTGATATAACAGGCTCAAAGCTTTCCATTCTTTTAAAGAATATGCTTGATGAGCCCGTGTATGAGGTAACCTCCATTGAAGGCGATTATGCTTCAAAGGGGCTTTCAGATAAAACCTTCCTTTCCATTTATTACGGAATCGGAAAAGCTGAAGGCGTTATGACCGCAAACAGAGGAACAACACTTGTTGAAGCTAAGGAAAGCGACGGAATAATGGTAGGAGATACCTTTATCAGCACCGAAGATAAGAGATGGGAAAGTTATATAGGTTATAGCTGCGAAGCATATTATGATGAAGAAACGGAAACACTCCTCTGGCTTTGTGAAGGCGAAAAAAACGATACAGAAATAATCTCATCGGATGATATTATTGATGTTACAGGTCAGAAAATAACCTATGAAATAAGCGAGAATAAAGAAAAAGAACTGACCATTCCCTCCGATGCATATATTATTTATAACGGCAGAGCCATGAAAACGTATAAGGAAGCGTTATTTAAGCCTGTAAGCGGAGAAATAAGATTTATAGATAATAATAATGACGGCAGAATTGATGTTGTTTCTTTATTATCATATGAAACTGTTGTTGTTCATAATGTAAATTCAGTTGATGAGAATATCACCCTGAAGTTCAACGCAGGCATAATCAGTGAGGAAGAACTTAAGGATGTTGAGTTTTTCGATAAAAACGGAAAAACCGATATGACCTGGATTAATGCGTGGGATGTTCTTGATATCTTAAAGGATGAAAATGGGAAGATTATTTCAATTTATGCAGCAGGAGAAATTGCAAGAAAGACTCCTGTAAACATTTCGCTGGGAGATGAAAGCTTCATTGAATTCTCCGACGGAACGGTTGCAAAAATTCATAAAACCGCATACAACCGTATGTCGGCTGCCCATTCGGGAGAAACAATGGCATTTTCCTTTGATATGTTTGGAAACATTGTAGCCTGCATAGATGATAATCTTAAGACACTTGCAGTAATTGCTGCCGTTCCGAAAAGAGACGGAGATAGATTTGAGCCTACTCTTATGATAAAGTATTTCACTCAGAGCGGAGAAATGCTTACCGCTGAGTTTAAATCCGTAATGCGTTTTAATAAGGAACCGGTAAATCTCACTAAAGCTTCAGAGCTCAATGAATTCTGGGATACATTATACGCTAAGCGCGGAAGCCTTGCGGAAATAGAAGTGGATTCATCCGGAAAAATAGCAACTCTTAATCTTATGGAAAATATGCTTGATGATGAAGCCAATCATATGTCTTACTACGGAAATGCATCTGCCAATGCTGTTATAAAGGATGGAGATATGCACTTCATCAATATGGGCGCAGTTGCTTTCTATGTTCCCTATAATCTTGTTAGCCCCTCCAAGGATAGCCAGGGAAATGAGATTGTAAACTGGTCTGATGACGATTTTGAAGTTATAAAGGCAACCTCTTTAGGTCAGCGCTCAGATATTATTGATATTTATAAGAGAATGGGAAGCGAAAGCACCGAGGCTGAGGCGGTAAGAATCCTTAAGCAGACGGTTGCCGGCGTTGGTAACATTGTTAAATATAATCAGTCTGTTGACGCATATACCTCACTCATGCTTATAAGCGGAAAATCCAGGGTTTATAATGAAGATGACGGAATTGTATATACAAAGCTTTCATATTGGTATAATGGCGGCGAAAGATCCGCACTCATTGAAAATGAAGAGGATATCATAGGAATTGATGAAGGCGATATCGTATGGATTGATACAATGGATGGTAATAAAATTTCGCGAATTATTCCCATATTTGATTATTCTGAAAAAGAGTGTGTTCATACAAGCTTTGCTCTTCCCAGAACCTCTCCCACCGCAGGAAGAGGAATGACCTACGGAAAAATCGCAGAGGCGCATGATAACTTCTATATGCTTGATCAGGAAAGTATGATAGGTCATACCAATGAAACGCCCATTAATTATCTTTCTCACCGTTATCCCACATACGGATATATTTTTGATGAAACAAAAACCAATAAGGTTAGAAAGGCTTCCAATTCAGATTTTACTCCCGACGGAGAATCGGAAATTCTTGTATACAGCTCTTACTGGTATCAGTATATGGCTGTAATATATAAGAAATAATCTATGTACCTGATCCTTGTGCCTCTCCTTTGAAGAGAGGCGCAAGGAAAAATAAAATAAAAAAAGGAGCGAAAAAAATGAA
>JAZQFU010000046.1:0-5741 GCA_045539675.1 Clostridia bacterium
CGCCGTAATTAGCAATTAGCAATTAAGAATTATGGGGCTGTAAAAAAATAAGTTTTTTTACAGCCCCCTCATTTTAATTATTCAATATAAATTTACCGCACATAGGTTCAAGCTTATCATTCCGGATAAATGCTGACTGAGGACAGCGGAGACGTCATTTTTTCACACAAATATTCCTTGCACATACTATATATAAAATTATCAGATTATTTATAAAAGTTGACCATTAATGTACGTCGTCTTCCATCGTCCTCATTTTATCCCCATTTTAATTTCCTCCGGTAAGCAGAATGGTTTCATGTCTTTCACAGACTCCCATAGCATAATCTTAATGTTATCGTAAGTCTGCTCAGAATTTAAAACAACATTTTCTCCGCTATATTCCGCTTTCTTTATCGCAACAAGCTCATTCATATTGTAAAGCACAAGAAAAATCGTCTTTCCTGTTGCCGAATCATCTGCCTTTACGGTAAAGTTTTTTCCGTCTTCTGAAATCTCCGTTTTTGTTTTGGCTTCATCGGGAGTAAAATATATGGTTGCAGCATTCAGAGATTCATTTGCTTTACCCGCAACAACCTTCTCCCAATCGCTTTTCGTACCATTATAATACAAGTATGATATACTGTCACAATTTCCAAAAGCACGTTCTGCTATTTGTGTTACACTCTTCGGAATATGAACTTTTGTCAGACTTTTGCAATCATAAAAAACGGCATTTCCGATTTTTGTCAGATTCTCTGAAATTACTACCTCTGTTAAATCCGCACAACCGCTGAATGCGTAACTGCCGATATTACCCACATTTTCCGGAATAACAATTTTTCCAACTCCGGCGCACTGATAAAATGCACTAGTTCCAATATTGATTACATTTTCTCCTATATCAATGCTTTTGATTTTAGGAGCAAGCTCTGAAGAATAATGCGGATAAAAGCAATAAGCCGGTATAGTTTCCGCCTTATCACCAAAAACAACCTCGATTCCCCCGGTATCTTGTCCTGCTTCTGCAAAAATATAATTATAATTTTCAAACCGTGTTATGTTTTTGGCATTCCATATTATCCGGGTAAGCTTTCTGCACCGATAGAATGCATATTTACCTATACTTGTTACGTTCTCCCCGATAGTGACACTTTTAATATTAATCGGGGAAGCTGATGAAGATGTGCTATGAAAGCAATACTCCGGAATGATTTTTACACTATCACCAAATATTACATTTACACCTTCTCCGTTTATTCCTGCATTTGTAAAAACATCGTTAGTATAGCTTTCTGAGAATTCTATAGTATTCCAGTTTATCTGTTCAAGAACTTCACAATTTCTAAATGCACCATATTCCATCCTTACAATGTTTTTACCTAAAGTGAGAGTCTGCAACCCCACGCACTTCATAAAAGCTTCCGATTCGATGTATAAAATACTGTCCGGAATGATTAAATCTGTTATACCGGAGCACCCCCAAAATGCCCCCGAGCCAATACTTGTTACCGTATTGGGAATAATCAGGCTTGTTATGCCGGAACATCCTGAAAAACCTCCGCGACTAATACTTGTTATACCCTCAGAAATATTTAACTCCGTTATCCCGCTACAGTTTGCAAAAGCATATTCCCCTATGTTTTCCACTCCTTCGGGAATAGTTATTTCTTTGAGATTCAAACATTCTGCGAATGCTCTTCTGCCAACTTCAGTTACGTTTTCACCAATAATCACATTATTCAGCCCTGAACAGTATCCAAAGGCATTATCGCCGATAGTTGTCACACTATCCGGAATAATTACTTCCGTTACCCCCGAACATCCATAGAAAGACATTTTACCAATATGAGTTACATTTTCACCGATAATTATATTTTTGATGTAAGGATTACTCGTATCGCCAACTTCTGAATAAAAACAGTAGTCCGGAATTTTTTCTGCCTTATCACCGAAAATTACCGTAATACCGGCTCCATCCACCCCTGCATTATTAAACAGATGTCTATATCTGTCGGGATAAACCGAAACATTTTTTGCGTTCCATACTATTCGTATAAGATTCCTGCATTCATCAAACGCACAGTCTCCGACATCCGCTACATTCTCTGAAATGGTTATATTTTTTAATCCGGTACAGTCGCGGAATGCGCCTTCCCCTACAGCATTTATATTTTTGCCCATAACAACGTCTGTTAAGCCTTCAAAACCGGCAAATGCATAATCGCCGATGGTTTCAACCTCATCGGAAATTACAAGCTCCGTCACAAGCTCACCGTTAATATAAAGCTTTTTCGCATAATACAAAGGATTAGCCGTTACATTGTGATAATCTGTTTCAACAGATTCAAGCCCGGGCAAATAAACATTTTCTATATTTACACACCCTTCAAATGCACCGGCACCTACGTAGCTTATGTTTTTGCCCATTGTTACGCTTTTGATTTTATTGCTGCCGCCCGAGAAAAAGCAGGATGCCGGTATCGATTCAACATTTTCTCCAAAAATTATGTTAACACCCGCTACATCGTTGCCAATATTCAAAAAAAGACAACCTTTTGGATAAATATCAGCATTTTTTGCATTCCAGTTTATAAATTCGAGATTATCGCAGTTGTAAACCGCACAGGGTTCCAGAGTTGTAATGCTCTCCGGAATTGTTAAAGTCTTTAATACGTCACAATTATAAAACGCCTTCTCCGCAATAACAGTTACAGGATATCCTTCAATTATTTCGGGAATAGCTACTGATATTGCTGATGTATTGCATCCTGTTATGGTAACTTGTCCGTTTGAAACAGAGTAAGTCAAATCACCGCAGGTCTCAGCGTAGGTCAAAAAAAAGACTGATACCAAAACATATAAGGTTGTTACAACAAATACCAGCATAATTCTGTTTTTCAACGTTATTCTCCTCCATTATCCCCAGACAGTTGCCGTATGTCATAAATTTAAATCAAAGACTGCATAACCGTTCCAAGCCACTGAAAAATCTCAAATTTTCACATATTTTCATTTTTCTTTAAAGCCATAAAAAGAGAACCAATTAATAGCCATCAATCAGTTCTCTCATTTTACCATATTAAGAAAAAACAGTCAAGTTTTTTAAAGCCCCTTTATGACCTTACTCATCGCCTCTGCGGCGGCAACTCCCGCCCTTACGGCTTCATCTAAAGTATTTCCGTTTGTTCCCACCTCGATTATAAGGGAGCCCTTTGAGGTTTGCTGATTGAACCGCTCGGTTCTTAAATTAATGGGTCTTGCAAGGTTTTTGCAGCGTTCATTTATTGCCGCCTGAAATTTCATTGCAAGCTTTAAGTTTTCTCTCCATTGGGGATGGGAAAGTCCTCCCCGGTCTGTTCCCACAACAAACATAATCTGCGCCGCCTTTTTTCCGTCAAGCCGGCAGACGGTTTTATAATTTTTTCCGTCTTCGGAAGCCATTGCATCACGGTGCACATCAAGAACAATATTTATTCCGGGATTCTCTGCAAGGGTTTTGGTTACCGTTTCCATAGACCTTTTATATGAGCTGTTATAACTTGGAATATCATGCATCACGGGAGAATGGATTACTCCGATTCCGTTTTCCTCAAAGACTCTCGCCATTTCCGTGCCAACCTTAACTATATTTTTCCCCGTATCCTTGTTGCGGTCATCGGGATTAAAGCTTTCGGAGCCGTGGGTATGCACAATTAATACCTGCGGCTTACCCCCTGCATATTTTATGCCCGTATCTCCGTAAAACAAGGCGTTAAGGTCGATGGAGGCGTCCGTCTGATTTTTTACGGTTACTCCCATACCTTCAAGAGGCGTTCCGTTTTCAATTACAGATTTTGCGGTAATTTCGGGAGCATCATAAACATTTTCCGGCACGGGAATTACGGTTTTTCCCTTTTCGGGCTTTAAAATTCCGGGAATATAAAATCCGTTGCTTTCATAAACATCGTTATACATTTCGGAAAGCCTTTCCTTAATTCCCGCAAAAATCGGATGAGCCGATACCATTGCCTTTACGGGATTTTTTGTATTTCCGTCAAGGAGCAGCTCAAGCAGAAGGTTTTTATCTTCGTTTTTCCCGGAAGGATAGGCTCCGTATATTACGGGGAATTCCGATGCCAGCACTTCTCTTTTCATAAGCTGAAGCCAGAGCTTATCCATTATTTTTCCGCCAAGGGCTGAAAACAAAATCAGTACGGCGGCTGTTAATACAGCCACCGTACCCGTAAGCTTAATAATTCTTTTAAGATTCAGAACGTATGCATGCATAATTCACCTCAGGGAATGATGAGCTTTACTCCCTGCTTCACATCTTCGCCGCAGGTCAGCTCATTTATTTCCATTATATCTGTGACCGTAGTTTTATATTTCTTTGCAATATCCCATACTTTCTCCCTGCCGTCGCAAAAGCAGACTGTTATTCCCGGCTGTTTTCCCGGCGACGGCTGTGAAGTAAGGGTAATATCACACAGGGGTTTTTCTGTTGCAGGATTTTTTATATGCACCGAAATATCAAGCACCGAGCGTATTTCAAGCTGAGTGGGATTGATTATACTGTAGCCCATATTCACAATTCCGGTTTTCACTCTCACAACTGAGCCCCGTTCCGCTCCCCTCACCCCGATTTCCGCTTTAAAGGGAAGCTCACGGGTTACAAAGCTGACGGGCAAATCACTTTCGACGGAATTATATAAAATATCGCAGATAACCGCCCCCTCCACTGTTACCTTGCCTTCACCTGAGCTTACACTCTTAACGTATTCCTGCCCTATAATATTAATAACCTTATTTACACCCTCTCCACCGGTGAATTCAATTGTTTCTTTAACGGTTATCCTGCTTTCGTCGAAAACCGAAGCACCGTCCGGAGCCTCTTTTTCTCTTTCAAGCTCAACCTCATATTCCCTGCCGTAGGCATCCACCACCGCATCAAGAGTTAAGTTTTCGTATCCTCTTCCTGAAATCAGAAGACCTGCCGATATGTTGATTACTCTGTGTTCATTTTCTCCGTTGGTAATTATCTCGCTTCTTAAATCCTGCACAGTAATATCTCCGTCAAATATACATCCGTCGGTTATCTGCTCCGAATCCGCCATCTCGGTGAAGGGAAGAAGAAACTCACAAAAGCAGGTGCCGTCTCCTTCATTTTCCCCGTTATATATTACGGTCACCGCAAGCTCACCTTTTATGAGAAGCTTGCCGTTCATAGGGCGAATATCTCTTTCATTAAGCCTCACACAGGTTTTTAATATTTCCTCCACAGATGGCTTGCCCATCGGTATTTCAAAGCTTTCGCTTACTTCCAGATAGTTTTCCCTTCCGGGAAGCTCTCTTGAGGCATTAATCTCTTTTTTTAAGAATTCTATTTCGCCGCCCGAAATTCCGTCAACGTAAAAATGCTCGGTTTCCCTTACAGCCGCTCCGCACATTTCAAGAGTACAGATAATGCTCACCTTTCTGCTGTTTATAACCGAGGCTCTTATTCTTTTCACTCTGCAGCTTAAGTAAAGCTCTGCCTCACGGTCAACACCCGAAAGCTCCATAATATAGCTGAAGCTCTGATTACTTACTATTGATCTTACCACATCCTTGTTTTCCGCAGGCTCGTAAATTATGTTTACCGCAACCTCGCCGTTAATCACCGCCCTATCCTGCATAATCTCTTTATCACGGATATTGCACATTCCGTCGGCAACTATTATTCTTTTTATATCCGGCTTGGAATCAGGCACAATAACATCCCATTCATATGTAACCTCATT
>JAZQFU010000047.1:0-4706 GCA_045539675.1 Clostridia bacterium
ATACAGCTTTGTTGTTTCATCTCTTTCGGGAAAGCTTACGGGAGAAATATATGTTCCCTCTCTCACAGCGGCAGAGGAGCTTATTTCCGGAATCAACGATGAAAGCTTAACAAACGCAGAAATCCTTGAGAGCATAAACGAAAATGCAAAAGAGCTTGCAATGGATGTTACAGTATTTGAAAATCTTTCCAAAACGGCGCAGAGCAAGGTTGTTTCGGATATGCTTTCCGCAAATGACGAAATTAATATTGAGAATCTCTATACCGAATTCGGAAAATATACCCTTATTAATGCACTTAATGAAGCAAGCTCCGCCGATAAGGTAAAAGATGCACTTGACCATTATGATTATGAATATCTTTCCCTTGGTGAGCTTCACGTTAATGAGCTTAAGGAAAGCCTCACTCAGACGAAGGTGAATGATGCCTACGGTCTTATGAGAAACTGTGATTTTGAATCCGTGGAGGATATTAAGGAAAGATATACAGAGGCGTTTATACTTTCCGCTTATAAAAATATTGAT
Organism: Clostridia bacterium; assembly: GCA_045539675.1. Classification (GTDB taxonomy): domain Bacteria; phylum Bacillota; class Clostridia; order UMGS1840; family HGM11507; genus JAZQFU01. Next base: position 524 of record JAZQFU010000047.1, read on the forward strand.
GGCTATGCAAACCTTTATGAAATCCTGGAGGAATATGCAGAGGAAATCGGAATTGAAGATAAGCTTTCTTCTCTTTCCGCAAACGAAAAAACAAAAAATGCAGTTTTAAGATATCTTGTTGCCAATAAAAGCTCGGTTGATACCCTTGAAGAGCTTGAAAATAAAATTACCTATGCACTTTCAAATCTTTCAACCATTCTCGGTCAGGATTCCACGGCACCCTCCGGCGGAGGCGGCGGTGGAGGCGGAGGCAAAGGCGGAAGCTTTGAGCTTTCTCCCGACTACGTTGCTTCAAATACCGAGGACGGAGGCTTTGCCGCAAACAGTGCGCTTTTAGACTTAAACAGCGTTCCCTGGGCAGAAGCTGCCATAAGAAATCTCTTTAGCAAGGGAATAGTAAACGGCAGAGGAGACGGCAGGTTTGAGCCTGATGCCAGAGTAACAAGAACCGAAATGGCAAAAATGCTTGTTGAATGTCTTGATGCATACAATGAGGAGGCGGAATGCGAATTTAAGGATGCCGCAAATCACTGGGGCTACAGATATATTGCAAGCGCCTTTAAGAAAGGCTTCATAAACGGTCTTTCAAGGGAAAGCTTCGGAACGGATTTAAATATAACGAGGCAGGATGCGGCGGTAATGATTTACCGTATTATCCAGACTGAGGCAAAGGCGCTGAAAATCGTAAACGTAACCAAAAACTTTGCAGATATGGATAAGGTTTCGGATTATGCGATAAACAGCGTTAAAATGCTTGCTGAATACGGAATTATAAACGGCTTCTCCGACGGTTCCTTTAAGCCCTCGGAAAATCTTACAAGAGCCGAGGCGGCAGTAATAATAAATAATTATCTGAAATTTGTGGAGGAGGGAATATAAATGAGAAAAATTCTAACGGCATTTCTTGCGGCAGCAGTTCTTCTTTCTGCTTTTACCCTGACCTCCTTTGCATTCCCCGATATTGAAAACAGCAAGTATATAACCGATATAAACGAGCTTAATATTCTGGGAATTATGACCGGGGATGAAGAAGGAAATTTTAATCCTCACGAATCACTTACCCGTGCGGAATTTGCAAAAATAATCACCACAATAGATATGGAGGGAATGGGAACCGTATCGGGCGGAACTACCGATTTTAAAGATTTTGACGATTCTCACTGGGGTTTCTCTTATATTTATTATGTGGCTTCCAGAGGCTATATGAGAGGCTATGGAGACGGAACCTTCCGTCCCGATGAATGCATCACCGGATACGAAGCGGTTAAGGTGCTTTTATCCCTTTCGGGCTATGAATATAAGGCTGTTGCGGCCGGGGGATATCCCGTAGGCTATGAAGCAGCGGCAAGAAGCCTCGGAATGTTAAGCGGAATAACCGTAGACTTAAACGAGTATTTATACAGAGATGAAATTGCAAAAATCATCAATAATACCCTTGATCTTAACTATGTTGAGCTTGTGGGCGTAAGCAGTAACCTTGAATATAAGGTACATAGCGATAAAACCATCTTAAGCGAAAAGCTGGGAGTTAAAAGAGGAAAGGGAAGAGTTCTTGCCACCGATTCTGCAGCACTCGGCGTAAATGATGTTACAGAGGTTGGTAAAATCAATATCGACGGTATGATTCTTGATTCAGAGGTTTCTGAAGCAAGAGAGTATCTTGGCTATAAGGTAAAGTTTATGTATCGCTTCGATAAAGAGGATGAAGATATCAAAACCCTTATAAGCATTGAAAATGACAGGTCAAAGGTTCTCACGATAAAGGAAGAGGATTTTGTTTCCTTATCCGGCGGAGTGCTTACCTATGAGAGCGGAGATTCAACCGAAAAGGTTAATGTTTCCCAGAATGCGGATTACATCTTGAACGGTTCAAACGTGCCTCTCAGCGAGGAGCTTTTTGAGAATTTCAAGATGGGAGAAATGACCCTTATATCCGACGGAAGCTCAGTTTACGATGCTGTTATTATAACCTCGTGGAAGATTATGGAGGTTGATGTTACCGATACGTTAAACAAGGTGCTTCGCGACAAATTCAATCCGAATTTCAGAATCAATCTCGATGAAGAAACCGATAAGGTAAAGAAAATATATAAAGACGGAAAAGAAATTGATTTTTCGGGCATTAAACAGGGTGATATCATTACCGCCGCTGAAGGAAAGGTAAGCTCTGTTTATTATGTAACCTCAGGCTCTGAAAGAGGAATCATCGAGGGCTATGATGAGGATTATATTTATCTTAACGGAAACGGAATAAAAAGAAATTATTATTTCCTTGAAAATTATCCGGTTGATGCAGGCAAAAATGTGACCGTCAAGTTCGATTATTTCGGAAATGCGGCGGCATTTTCCGTAGGAATTACCGAAGGAGAAAGCCTTGCTTATCTTGTTAAATTAAAGGGTAAGGAAACTGCAGCAGATACCACCGTTTTTGCAAAGCTTTTCTTTGAAGACGGAAGTCTGGGAAGCTATACCTTTGCAAATGATATTTATGTTAACGGTGAGTATATAAAGAATATAAATGAAGCCAAGCTTCTGGAAATTCTTTCAGACGAAGAGGGTGAATATGCCCAGCTTTTAAAGGTTAAGCTTGCAGAGGGACTTGTGAAGGGAATAACTCTTGCACGTGCTCCCGAGGTTCTTGAAGAAGCAGGAACAGACGGCTTCTGCCTTATGTATGAGGAAAAGGAAAGAGTCTGCCAGGAGGAAGCAGATTGCTACGACTATGAGGTTTATATAGACGAAAATACGAAGTATTTCCAGATTCCCGAGGATGCTGAAAACGCAGACGCCAAGGAATTTAAGATTCTTGATTATAAGCCTTATTTCACTCAGGGCTCCAGATATGTGTTCACAGGATATACCGAATCGAAGGAAGACGTTATAGCCTCGGCTATAGTTCCCAGAGTTGGCGGTTCGGTCAGCGGAGTATGGGAAGGTCACGATACAATTGCTGTTATTTCATCAGTAAGCAATATTGTTGATGAAGACGGTGAGCAGCTTCTGAAATTCCACGTATTCAAAGGAAGATTCGGCGATTCCCGTATGGAAGCGGATGTTTTTGTTTCCATGGATGAAGCAGACAGCCTTTCTCTCGATAAGGAAGGCAAATATACTCCGAGGGAGCTTAAAGCCGGTGACGTTATCGTTTTAAAGAGAGGAAGCGATGACTTTATCGAGCTTTTCAGAGTGGTAAGAAAATATTCCACCGGAGTATTTGTAACTCCCGATACCGGTAACGTAAACTATGTTTACGAAAAGAATGTAACCGATGTTAAGGGCAGCTTCGTATTTACCGAGGATTCGGCGGGTGCTAAAGCGACATATAATATTCTTGCCAATACCTATGTTATTCTCGTTTCTGAGTCAAACGGAATAATCAAGGTCAACAACGGAACCGTTACGGATATCGTTCCCGAGGATTACGGAATTTTCCAGATAACCTCAAGAGTTCCCATGACCGTTGTTGTGTTTAAATAAACAAAAAAGAGTGCTTCGGCACTCTTTTTTGTTAAAAAATTGTCATGTTTTTTACAATCGGAAGGTTATATTTTCCAATAATTGTGGAAGAATAATATGAGACAAATGTATAAAAATACAAAAAACAGTTAATTTAATCATTTAATAAAGACTTTGCTTTACAAAATATACCTTAATATGCTATAATGGGTTGAATGTAAATAACAGGAGGATAAAATATGAAAAAATTTGTTTATCTTTTTTCCGAGGGAAACGGCTCAATGCGTGAGCTTCTTGGCGGAAAGGGTGCAAATCTTGCAGAAATGACTAAGCTTGGAATGCCTGTTCCCAAGGGCTTTACCGTTACTACCGAGGCTTGTACTCAGTATTATGATGACGGCAGAAGAATCAATGACGACATTCAGGCGGAGATTATGGAATATATCGGTAAGCTTGAAGAAGCAACCGGAAAGAAATTCGGTGATACCGAAAAGCCTCTTCTCGTTTCCGTTCGTTCGGGTGCGAGAGCATCTATGCCCGGTATGATGGATACCATCCTTAACCTGGGTCTTAACGAAACCGTTGTTAATGCAATTGCAGAAAAAAGCGGAAACCCCCGTTGGGCATGGGACTGCTACAGAAGATTTATTCAGATGTATTCCGACGTTGTTATGGAGGTCGGTAAGAAATACTTCGAGCAGTTAATTGATAAAATGAAGGAAGAAAA
>JAZQFU010000048.1:0-3954 GCA_045539675.1 Clostridia bacterium
TATGTAAGACCTGATGTTTTTGTTGTTGTGGATGATCTTGCATCTTCAAACAGTTCGGGTTCAAAATTTGAATTCTGGCTTAACGGTATGGAAGATACAATATCAGTTTACGATTCGGAAAACGGAGCGAGAATAAAGAAAAATGCTGCAATACTGGATGCAAAGATTCAGTATCCCGAAAAGGTTACTCCAAAATTCAGTAATATTTTCTCGGGAGCTGATTATGTTCCCGTTGAGCCTACAGCGGCATATAAAAACAGTGATGTTCATTCGAGAGTATGGTTTGAAACCGAAAAGTTAAAGGAAACCAGAATAGTAACAACTCTTGATGTTCACAGAGAGGGAGAAAATCCCCAGTATATAATGAAGGAAGCCGGAGACGGATATCTTAAGCTTTCCTTTGAAAACGGAACGGCAGTATATGTAAAAACCGATAACAGAGAAAGTGTAACGGCGGATGGAATTACCTTCAAAGGTGCGTGCTACGTTGAAAACGGAAGCGCATATATGCTTGTTTCGGGAAGTCATCTTTCAAAAAACGGAGAAACTGTTTTTGAATCGGATATTCCGGTTTCGGTTTCTTCGGGCAGAGGAATAATAAATATTTCCGCCTCCGACGATGTTGAGCTTAAGCTTTATCATAAGGGAATAGAAGAGATAACTGACCATAAGGGCAGAAAGCTTGATAAAGCAATCGGTGTCACTTACGCATATGAAAACGGTTATATCACTCTGAAGGCAGATAAGGGCGATTATGTTTTCAATGCTAACGGAGAAACGTCGGCTCCCGTAATCGACCGTAAGGCTTCTGTTTCCGTGAATTTAAACGGAGTCGAAAAGCAGATACCCGCAGATAAGATTACAGAGCCTGACGGGAAGACGGTGTTCCACGGAAGACTCGGAAATAAAGCAGGAATGTATAAGATTACAGAGCTTTCCGAAGGGTTGAACCTTAAGAATTCACTTCCGGGAGAAATCGTTTATCTTGAGGAAAATATGAGATTTTCATCTTACGGTAATGAATATCCGAGGATGGTTGTTTCAGAAGCTGCCTTTCCCGATTATCCTGTAGAAGAGTTCAAGGATTTTGATGCTTTGAAGGAAAAGTGCCAAATTCTTATAGAAGCGGAAGACTATTCCGAGCTTACAGGGCAATGCTATTCATATTTCACCAGAGCATTCCTTTCGGGTGGCGGAGGACTTTCGCAGCTTAATACAACAGATGACTCTGTAACATATGAGTTTACGGTTCCCGAAGACGGCTACTATGATTTATGTGCAAAGCAGGTAGCATGGACAAACGGAACAAAACGTCAGTTTATTCTTGACGGTGATGCGGGCATGTTTAACTGTGCATATACCACCGGATTCGGCTCTGTGCCTGAGCAATGGACTTCCGTGAGGATAAAAACCAATACGTATCTTACCGGCGGTAAGCACACCCTTAAGGTAATGGGGCTTAATCATTATACCAACTTTGACTGGTTTGGTTTTATAAAAAATGAGGAGGTGAATAAATGAAGAAAACAGTAACGGCAATATTTTTAATTATGCTTCTCAGTTTTATATTCGTCGGTGCGGAAAGTGAAATTTCGCCATTCGCTTTCACATCTTATGAGGAGCCTGTATTCAGCCTTTCCGGAGGAATGACGGTTACTGCATCGGTAACTGTTAATGAGAAAAGTGACGTGGATTCATACACGCTTCTTTTTGTAAATACGTGTGATAATAAGGTAATCGGAATTTCTGCCGATACGGGGAAGTATACGGATGAGCCCTTAACTCTTTGTGCAACGCTTACTCTTCCTGAAGACGTTACGGGAAATCAGCTTACCGCAATGCTTTGGGACGGTGTTGATTCAGTCATTCCTCTCCGCTCAGCGGCACTTCTCCCCGGATATATCCACGGCTTGAAGTATATTAAGCTTAACGGCTCATTGCTTCAGGATTTTAACGGGGAGGCTGAAGCATATAAGATAGCGGTGGATTCATTAGCTTTCTCTCAGCCCGTAATAGGAGCATCCGTAATTGACGGCGCTGCGGATGTTAAGATACGAACAACCAAAAGATTTCCCGGTAAAGCAGTTATTGATGTTATCTCGCCCGAAAAAGACACCCTTTCCTATGTTCTTCAATATGAATCAGAGACGGCACTTTGCGATGAGCTTGCATACACGGGCCCGAAGGAAAATCCGGAAGACGAAAACGAAAGCAAGCTTATCCATAATCTTCAAAGCGGAGAAAAAGCTTATGCTTCAGTATCATCGGTTACAGTTGAAAATATTCCTGAAAGAATAAAAGGTGCTTCATATATAATGGCAGATATGCCCATTGAAGAAAAAAGCACCGTCGTAAGGGAAGCCTGGAGCGGTGAAGATATCTGCTGGTATTCCTTCAATCTTCAGAGAACGGCAGAAATAATAATTTTCTCCGAGGATGAAATTCCAAAGCTTAATGAAGAAAACGGCTGGAGCAAAGAACCGGAATTAAGTATCGAAAAGCTTGAGGCAGAAAAAGGAAGCTACTTAAAGCTTTCGAATGCTTATGTGAAAAAGTATGAGGTTTCAGAGAATAGCAAGACAGTTAATATTCCGAATCCCTCTGTTGAAACCGGTGATTTCTTTGTGGTTATAAACTATGTTTACGGCTCGGAAATATATCCAATATTGGATGAACCGGATTATATAAGTGAATTAAGATACGGAGGTCCTTATGTAAGCGGTGAAGAGTATTTCTTTGATCAGCCAAAGTATTTTAAAAACTTCAATAACGGAGATTTGCTTCTTAAGAATTATTCGGAGCTTATTGCTAAAGATGTTTCGGCAGAGCTTCTTGATAACGACAGGATAATGATTTCAAATCCTATAACCGGTGCAACTCCGACCTTTGTTAAAAACGGATGGGGCGGCGGTAACTTCAACTGGGTTAGCTTTAAGCTTCATAAGAGTGCAGAGGTTAAGGTTGTTGTCAACAGCGGTAATATAAAGGCTCTTATAAATGCGGGCTTTACCGAGAAAAAAAGCGACGGGGTATGGCTGAATCTTCATAATAATACCTGGAATACAGATACCCCATGGAACACAATGTATTCGAAGCTTTACGAAGTAAGCGAAGAACCGGTAACAGTAAATATTCCCAATCCCAACGGTCAGGGAAACAGATGGGGATACATAATATTGATAGATTACCTTGAGTAATCAGAAAGGAAAAATTAAAATGAAAAAAATTATTTCCGCAATTATTATTCTTTCAATCCTTGCATCGCAGGCAGTGCTTGCGGCGCTTTCACTCCTTAAGGATTATATTTTCAGCGATGGTGAATATCTTTATACCTTCGGTAATATTGAAAAAAATTCCGATATCGACGAGTTAGGTGTTAAAATCAACGGCGAAAACTATAAGCTTGAAGATAACAAGCTTCCTATGGCAAAGCTTACCGGAAAATTCGGAATAGGAATCAAGGATTCAGGCAATCTTCTCGGAGCGTCATATTCCGTTGCTCCATATACCGCAAAAGGTGAAAATGAAACCGTAGGAGAAGCAATTGAGCTTGTTAAAGAAGCTTCCGTAAGAAACTTAAAATATCACGGGCCCGAATCTGATACTGTTGACGTAAAACCCGTTCTGATGGAAAGCCTTATTACTGGTTCGGGAATTTATACATCTCCTGCAGTATATGTTGCAGATAATGTGAAGCCCGAAGTAAAACAGGATCAGTATATTATGAGCTTTAATCCTCATGCAGCTCCCACAAATGTTAAGAATGAATGGATGGGCGGCGTAAAGAAATGGATTTCATTTGATCTTTATGAAAGTGCAACCGTAAAGGTCTATACGAAGGGTACATTCGCTTCTATGCTTGATGCCAAATACGGATTCACCGATAATACACTCGAAGATTCAGGCTGTTATTTTACAATGAAGCATATTGAATACCCCAATGCTGCACAGGAA
>JAZQFU010000049.1:0-6749 GCA_045539675.1 Clostridia bacterium
GTTCAGGGACTTCTTGAGCTTTCGGGAATTCCCTATGTTGGCTGCAGGACCTTATCTTCAGCAATGTGTATGGGTAAGGTTGTAACCAAGATTATTCTTGAAAAAAATAATATTCCCCAGACCCCGTATGTTGACATAAAAAAAGAGGAGTACAGCGAAAGCACCGAGGGTGATGCTCTTGTTTCAGAGCTGGGATATCCTGTTTTCGTAAAGCCTGCCAATGCAGGCTCAAGTGTAGGGGCATCAAAAGCAAAAAACTCAGAGGAGCTTAAAAAAAGTATTGAGCTTGCTTTTGCTCATGACCGTAAAGTGCTTATTGAAAAGAATATAAGATGCAGGGAAATCGAAACCGCAGTTCTTGGAAACGAAAATCCCGTAATTGCAGGGCCGGGAGAGATTCTCTCTGACGGTGAGTTTTACGATTACGATACCAAATATATCTCCAATCAGTCGGTTGGATACGGTATTCCTGCAGAAATTACCGATGTTCAGAAGGAAAAAATTCTTGATTATGCATTAAGGGCATACAGAGCGCTTGAATGCCGCGGACTTTCGAGAGTTGACTTTTTTATAGACAGAGATACGGATGAAATATATCTTAATGAAATAAATACTCTGCCCGGCTTTACGGGAATCAGTATGTATCCCATGCTTTTTATTTCAGAGGGGATTTCATACGGAGAGCTTGTGGAGAAGCTTCTTGAAACAGCAAAGGATTAATCATGGGGTGAAATGATGGAGAAAAAGATTTTAATCAGATTCAGAGGCAATAACGGTTATGAAGCAGGTGGTTCAGACAGAACCGAGTTCATAACAAAAGGCTCGCTGATTACGAAAAACGGAAAGTATTATCTTAAATATACCGAAGCGCCCGCAACGCCTGCCGATGCAACGGTGACCACAACCATGAAAATTGAAGACAGCAAGGTAACCGTTTTAAGATACGGAGAAACCAATACCCAGATGGTTATGGAAACAGGCAGAAAGCATATGAGCTATTATGAAACTCCCTACGGCTCGCTGCTTGTGGGGGTTATTGCAGATAATATATCTCTGGATATAGGAGATAACAAGGGAAAAATAAGAATCGACTACGATCTTGAAATAAACGAAGCAATGATGAGCAGAAATACAATCAATCTTTCATATGAGGAAATCGGAGGAAATGCATTATGATTAACAAGCAGAAGGAAATAAAAGAAAAAATTGCCGCTCTTATTGAGCAGGCATATTTAAAGGCGGCTGAGGAAGGCGTGCTTCCCTCCTGCGAATACGGAGCAATCGAAATCGAGCCCTCCAAGGATAAGAGCCATGGGGATTTTGCAACCAATTTTGCACTGAAAACCTCCAAGCTTTTAAAGAAAAATCCCAGAGAAGCGGCAGAAATTTTAATAAGCCGTATTCCCGAAAATAAATATATTGAAAAATGCGAAATGGCAGGCCCGGGATTTATTAACTTCTTTCTTAAAAACGACTGGCTTTATGAAAGCGTTGAATATATTCTTGAAAATGCCGATACCTACGGTAAGGTAAACGACGGAAACGGCAAGAAGGTTATGGTGGAATTCATTTCCGCAAACCCCACAGGGCCAATGCATATAGGTAATGCAAGGGGAGGAGCATTGGGAGATTCTCTTGCAGAGGTTCTTTCCTGGGCAGGCTACGACGTTATAAGAGAATTCTATGTTAACGATTTCGGTAACCAGATTGAAAAATTTGCCCTTTCCTTAAATATCAGATTCCTTCAGGAAATTCACGGCGAAGATTATATAGAAATGCCTGAGGATTCCTATCACGGCGTAGATATTATTGACCATGTTAAGGCATATATTTCCGAATTCGGTTCAGAGGAGCTTGCGGCACTTCCCGAGGAGGAAAGAAAAGCAAAGCTCACCGATTATGCTCTTAAAAAGAATATTGAAAGCTTAAAAAGAGATACAGGCAGATACGGAATCACCTATGATAACTGGTTCTTTGAAAGCACTCTTCATGAAAGCGGAAAGGTTAAAGAGGTTATTAAGGTTCTTACCGAAAACGGATATACATATGAAAAAGAGGATGCCCTCTGGTTCAAGGCTACCGAATTCGGTGCAGAGAAGGATGTTGTGCTTATAAGAGCAAACAGCTTCCCCACATACTTCGCATCTGATATTGCTTATCATAAGGATAAGCTGGACAGAGGCTGTGAAATGCTTATAAACATCTGGGGTGCAGACCATCACGGTCACGTTGCAAGAATGGAAGGCGCTTTATCTGCAATAGGAAAAGATCCCAAAAAGCTTACCGTTATTCTTATGCAGCTTGTTCGCTTAATCAAGGACGGAGAGCCCTATAAGGTTTCAAAGCGTTCCGGAAAGGCAGTCACCTTAACCGATCTTATAGATGAAATAGGCAAGGATGCCGCAAGATTTTTCTTTAATATAAGACAGTCAAATGTTCACTTTGATTTCGATCTTGACCTTGCAATTTCAAATTCAAACGAAAATCCCGTATTTTACGTTCAGTATGCTCACGCAAGAATCTGCAGTATTCTGAGGATTCTTGAGGAAGAGGGAATTGATACCTCGGTTAACGATTATTCACTTCTTTCCGCACTCACAAATGAAGCGGAAATCAGGCTTATCGAAAAAATTACCGAGCTTCCCGGAGAGGTTTCCGAGGCGGCAGCCGCACTCGATCCCTCAAAGATTACAAAATATGTTATTGCTCTTGCCTCCGAGCTTCACAGCTTCTATAATTCAAACAGAGTAAAATCTGAGGATAAGACACTTATGGCGGCAAGAATAATGCTTATAAAGGCAGTTAAAATAACTATCGCCAACTCGCTTAAGATTCTCGGCGTTTCCGCACCCGAGAAAATGTAAAAGGAGAAAAAAATGAAAAAGCTTGTTGCATTAATTCTTTCTCTCTGTATGCTTATTCCGGTAATTCCTGCAGCTGCAGAGGAAAACGATCTCGACGTAGTGCTTGCTTATAATACGGTTATGTCTCTTATCGGACGCGATGCTTTTACGGATAAAACCGAAGCGGAGCTTCTGAAATCTGCGGTTTTAAAGCTGTTAAGAGAGGATAAGGAGCTTTATTATAAGGTTCTCGATAAGATTGCAAAATCCGTTGATGAAAACTGTGCCTTCTATTCCCCTGAGGAATGGAAGGAAATGATGACCGAATATGCCGGAAAAACCGGTGGAATCGGCGTTGTGGTCAGCGTTGTTTCTGAATATCTTGAGGTTGTTTCAGTTATAGAAAACGGCCCTGCAGACCGTGTTAATCTTGAATCGGGTGACCGTATTATTGAGTGCGACGGAAGAGACCTTACGGGGAAAAACGCTGAAACTGCGGTCAATTATTTAAGAGGAGAAAAAGGAACCGTTGTTTCCATAAAGGTGCTTAAAAAAGACGGAACCGTAAGAAGCTATTCTCTCACAAGAGATGAAATTGCTCTTGAATCGGTTGCAGGCACCATTCTTGAGGAAGAAAAAATCGGATACCTTAATATTGCAAGCTTCACTCAGGAAACCGCAAACGAGGCTCGTCGTAAGTTTACGGAATTTCAGAATGCAGGAATCAAAAATGTTATTATAGACCTTCGTAATAACGGCGGAGGAATTCTTGAAAGTGCACGTGAAATTGCTTCCATGCTTCTTGATGAAGGAGAGCTTATTGTTCAGATAAAATGCAAAATCGAGGCGCTCAATGAAATAAGAAAAGCTCAGGGCAGAGAGTTTGATTTTGATATAGTTATTCTTATTAACGGATACACCGCATCCGCATCCGAGGTGCTTACTGCGGCTCTCACCGATAACGGAGAGGCAATCTCAATGGGTGAGAAAAGCTACGGGAAGGCAACGGTTCAGAATCTTTATCCTATGGGCGAGTATGGCGGACTCAAGGTAACCGTTCAGCAGTATTTCACTCCGAAGGGTGAGTTTATTCACGGTCAGGGAATAATGCCCACCTACGAGGTTATAAACGAAAGGAAAACCTATGAGGCAAAGGATATCACTCATCCCTCCTATACCAAAAAGTTTAAGGAAGGCGATGAGGATGAAGAAATCAAAATAATTGAGGAGCTTTTATATAAGCTTAATTATGATGTGGGAACTCCCGATAATAAATTCGAAGCAAATACAAGAAGGGCCGTAACTCAATTTCAGGAAAGCGAGGGGCTTTATCCTTACGGTGTATGCGATTTAACAACTCAGTCGCATATTACCAATAAAATCCTTACTACCGAGTTTGTGGTTGATACTCAGCTTGAACAGGCAATTCAGCATTTCAAAAACGGAGGCGGAAAATAATTGATTATTGAAATATTAAAGGCTATAGTTCTCGGAATAGTTCAGGGGATTACCGAATGGCTTCCCATAAGCAGTACGGGGCACCTTCTTATAGTAAATGAATTTTTAAATCTTGACTGCAGTGAAGAATTCTTGAATATGTTCAAGGTGGTAATTCAGTTCGGTTCAATTCTTGCGGTGGTTGTGCTTTATTTTTCAAAGCTCAATCCCTTTGCACCGAAAAAAAGCAAGGAGCAGAAAAGGGATACCTGGTTTTTATGGTTCAAGGTTGCAGTTGCCTGTATTCCTGCGGCGGTAATCGGATTTCTTTTTGAGGATGTTATAGACAGCGTGCTTTCCACTCCCGTTGTAATTGCAATTGCACTTATAGTTTACGGAATTCTTTTTATTGTTCTTGAAAACAGAAAGCTTAAGCCATCCACCGAAAGCGTTGAAGGGTTAACCTTTAAAAAAGCCTTCGGAATAGGTCTTTTTCAGACTCTTGCCCTTATTCCCGGAACCTCACGTTCAGGCTCCACCATTCTCGGCGGAATAATACTGGGCACTTCAAGACCTGCGGCATCGGAATTTTCATTCTTTCTTGCCATACCTGTTATGTTCGGTGCAAGTCTTCTTAAGATTGCGGGCTTCGGCTTCGACCTTTCGGTTACCGAATGGGCGGTGCTTTTAACCGGAATTGTGGTTTCCTTTGGTGTTTCTCTATGGGCAATAAAATTCCTTATGGGATATATAAGGAAGCACGATTTTAAAAGCTTTGCTTACTACCGTATAGCTCTCGGTGCAGTTATTATCATCCTTGCAATTGCGGGAGTAGTCTGACGGAGGTAGAATAATATGAAGGTTAATTTTGAAAAGTGTCCTGTGAAATACGAATTCTTTTCAAGGGATGAAAAGGGCAGGGCAGATATTCATTTTAAGGGCAGTATTGAAGATAAAGGTGAAATCAGCCATATACTTAAGGTCAGAGTGTTTTCCATGACTTCCTGCCTTGCCGTTGCGGAGTATTTTGAGGAAAATGCCGGTGAAAGCTTTGATTTCAAGCTTTCGGTTCCCTGCGGATATAATTACCGTGTCTGCTTTGAAATAGTAAGAACCGATAATGAGGAATGGATTGATTTTTCAAAAAGCTTCAGCCATATTTCCGTGGGTGATGTTTTCGTTATAGCCGGTCAGTCAAATGCTGTAGGCTACGGAAGAGGCACTTATGAAAATATTCCCGATATGCGGATTCATAATTTCAGATTAAGTGATGAGTGGGCAATTGCTTCTCACCCTCTCAACGACCTTGATGGTTATAAGGGCAGTATTGCCCGTGATTCGGGAGAATACAGCCAGCATATAACCATGGCGAAAAAGCTTATTACCCATACAGGAGTTCCCGTTGCCTTTATTCCCTGTGCTGTGGGCGGAACCGAAATAGCAAGGTGGAATAAAAGATACAAGGGCGATCTTTATGAGGATATGATAAGAAGAGTAAAAAAGGCAGGATTAAAAATTTCCGGACTCTTCTGGTGTCAGGGTTCATCTGATGCAAACAGCGAAGAAAAAAGCTTAAGATATTATAATGCTCTCAGGGAGCTTATCTCGGACTTCAGAGAAGATGTGGGAGAAGCGGCTCTTAAGGTTTTCATATATCAGATTAACAGATGTATGTGCGTGGGAGCGGAAAATGACGAATACTGGAACAGAATACGTGATGCTCACAGAAGGCTTGCATATGAGGATGAAAATATTTTTACCGTTGCAAGCTTCGGCGCAGAGCTTATGGAAGATAAAATTCATAATTCGCCTTCGGGCTGCGATTTAATCGGCGAAAGAATGGCGGCAACGGTGCTTTCAAAGCTTTACGGATTTTCCTGTTCCTGCAATACTCCCATTGCAGAATCGGCAGCGTTGAAAAATGAAAATGAAATAGAGGTTGTTTTCAATAAAGAAACCTATTTCGTTTCGGATAATGTGAATAACCGTGCCTTTGACTTTAAGATAATTGACGAAAAGGGCGAAGCGGAAATAAAAGAAATAACTCTTAAGAGAAATATTGCTTTGCTTAAAGCAGAGCGTCCCATTCTGGGAAATGCAACGGTTTACGGATGCTACGGTTCAAATCCCAAAAGGGAAATTCCCAAGGATATGCTTTCGGGAATTCCTATGGCGGCATTTATGCTGGAAGCTTAGAAGAATACATAAACGGGGATGTAAAAATAGTCCAGACCGCAAGAAAAGGAATAAAATAAGATGTTTACTGAAGTTTCTACTACAGATGCAATATGAATAAGGTAGAAAAATTGAAGAAAATTCAATTTTTCCTTGAATTAATTACTTTTCTTGCTATGAACAAACTTCGCCACTCGCTGTATACGCATACAGCTTCGGGTCACCCGTGGCAAGTTTAATGCTTGCCACGGCTCAGTTTGTCCATTCTGAATCAATTTTTCCTATCCCCGAAAA
>JAZQFU010000050.1:0-5473 GCA_045539675.1 Clostridia bacterium
GCCAACCGATTCAAGATATTTTTTATCAAAGCAAAGCATCATTGTTATATATGCCCCCGCAGAGCTTCCGCCAACAAATAACTTTTTCATTTTACCGTAAGAAGAGATATTGTTAACAACCCAGGCAACTGCTTCGGCGGCATCGTAAAGGAATTCGGGAAATCTTGCACCGGGATATTTTCTGTATTCAGCACTAACGACTGCGTATCCTTTCTCTGTAAGATGTTGGGCAATTTTTCCGTAAGTTGCGGCTTTTTTACTTCCGGATTCGATTCCACCGCCGTGAAAATATAAAAATACATCAAACTCATCATTTTCCGGAAGATATAAATCCAGCGATTGTTCCTCGTTTTTCGTTTTGGTGTAATAAATATCCTTAATTTCTTTCATCTATTCTTCCTCCGTCTTATAGTTTTTATTTTTTCCTCGGATAAAAGCCCCCTCTTTTACTTTAAAAGAACAGGGGATACGAACCTCCATCGAAGGATGCGGCGCACTTTCAATTTCATTTCCGTTTTTATCCTTCAGATAATCTGCTGTTATTACTGTGCAGGGAGTATCCGGCGAAAGAATTTCTATTTCTTCTCCCTTAATAAACTTATTCCTCTGAGAAACAATCAGCTCCTTATTTTCATCATCATATCCCGTAACTATTCCGTATAATGTGTATGTTCTTACGTAGGAGCTTGTTGAATAAACCTGTGCATTACTGTCCGGGCGCCCGAAATAGAAGCCGGTTGTATAATACCTATGACTTGCCTTTTCAACATCGTTTTTCAGTTCAGGATTGAAAGGCTTTCCTGCAATATAATCATCAATTGCAGTTCTGTATGCTTTAACAACCGATGCAACATAGTATTCACTCTTTACACGTCCTTCAATTTTTAAGCTTGCAATTCCGGCATCGATTAATTTATCAATATGCTCAATCATACACAAGTCTTTTGAATTGAAAATATATGTGCCTCTCTCATCCTCAAGCACAGGTAAATACTCACCGGGACGTTTGGATTCCATAACACTGTATTCCCATCTGCAGGGTTGAGCACAGTCGCCTTTATTTGACGCCCTGCCGGTCATAAAATTGGAAAGCAGACATCTTCCGGAATAAGACATACACATAGCTCCGTGAACGAAAGTTTCAATCTCAATATCAGGATGATCAGCTGTAATATCTTTTATTTCATCAAGTGAAAGCTCTCTTGCCAGAACGATTCTTTTTACTCCGATGTTTTTCAGAAAGTTTACGGTTGCAGAATTGGTAACACTTGATTGAGTGCTTATGTGTATATCAAGACCAGGGCAGTTTTTTCTTATTATATCAACTATACCCATATCCGAAACAATAACGCCGTCAGCACCGATTTTATAAATGTTTTGTATATACTCTTCAATGCCTTCCAGATCTCTGTTGTGGGCAAGTATATTCATTGCTATATAACACTTTTTACCGAAAGAATGAGCATATGATATTCCATTTTCCATTTCTTCGAGGGAAAAGTTATCTGATGCTGTTCTTAAGGATAAATACTTTCCGCCCATATATACTGCGTCTGCACCGTAATCAATCGCGGATTTTAATTTAATAAGGTCACCGGCAGGAGCCAGTAGTTCAGGTTTTCTCATTATTTTTCCTTTCTTGCAATAATCATTCCGTCACCTAAAGGAAGTATTGATGAGGTGAAATCGGCATCATTCATTACTTCATAATTAAATGAAATCAGATTATTTGCTATTGTTCTGTGTTTGTGATTAACAAGGTTTTTATTTGCGGGCAGGCCCTTGAAAAGAATGTTGTCGAAAATTAATATGCCTCCCGGATTAAGCAGTTTTTTTGCACATATGTAATAGTCGTGATATTGCCCTTTTGCGGCATCAATGAATATCATATCATAGGTAGTTTTTAAGTAGGGAAGTACGTTAGCGGCATCATCCAGGATAAGATGAATGCGGTCACTCAAACCTGCTTTTTTTATGTTTTCATATGCTTCTTCAAAACGTTTTTCGTCTATTTCTATCGAAGTAATATGAGCATCTTTACAAACAGTTGCAAAAAGCATTGCCGAGTATCCAATTGCTGTTCCTATTTCCAGAATCTTTCCGGGATTAACAACGGGAAGCAAAAACTCGAAAAATCTTTTTACCTCTTTAAAGATTATAGGAATAAAGTTTGAGTTTGCATATTCTTCCATGCTTTTCATTTCGGGGGAAGAATCCGGAATGACGTTTCTTATATATTCAGTTATATATTCATAGTTGATAAGATTTTCCATTTATTGAAACTTCTCCATATTTTTTAAATGCTCATTATAATCGGCTGTGAAATGCAAATTGCCGTCTTTATCGTTCTGGAAGTACAGATAATCAGTTTTATCGGGATTGAGAGCGGCATAAAATGCCTTCTCTCCCGGCGAGGCGATGGGACCGATGGGCAATCCCGGATATTTATATGTGTTATACGGTGAATCAATCTTTATGTCACTATTGGATAGAATGGGTTTCTTTTCTTTCAGAATATATTGTACTGTAGCGCAGGACTGCAGAAACTTAAGATTATCGTTTCTTTTAAGTCTGTTATTGAAAACAGATGATACCTTACCGTAATCGGAAGCCGTTGACTCTTTTTCTATTATGGATGCCAAAGTAACAGCTTCGTAGAGCGTAAATCCGGATTTGCTCAAATCCGCCTTGTATTTTTCTGTGACTTCCTGAAAACGTTTTAACATCGCATTTATAATAGTTATTTCGTTATCGTCATCGGTAAAATAATAAGTGTCCGGAAAAAGAAAGCCTTCGAGTCTGTTTTCTTTTTTTTCTGATTCCTTTATAAAATCATAATTGAAATTATATCCGTATACGGCTTCGTCGAATTTATCGCTTTCGATAAGTTTGAAGGAAAGCAATAATTCTTTTATTTCTGAAATGTTGTAACCTTCAGGTACGGTCACTTTTATGATTTCTTTATATCTTTCGTCTGAACAGATAAGACTGTAAATCTTTTTGTATGAACGTCTGCCCTCTATTTTTATTTTTCCTGTTATTACGGAAGAGATTTCGTCGGAATGGAACAACCTGCCGTAAATACTGAATAAAGTTCTGTCAGAGATTATGTTTTCTTTGTGTAGCGCATCTGCGATATCGTTGAAATACCATCCCTCGTGAATTTCAAAAATTATTTCTTTTGATTCTACGGTAAACCCTGCACTTTTAACATAAAGGATTAAAGCCGTAATTACCGCAAGAATGAATGCGAGTATAATTATATTTCGTTTTGTTAATATTCTTTTTACCATAACACGCTTCCTCCGAAATAAATGAATATTACCAGCAGAATATAAAAATACGGAGATTTTACCAGTTCTCTGAAAGCCATTGCCGTATTGTTTTCCCTCACGTCATGCTCGTAAATTCTGATACTGTTTTTTTCATCAATATCAAATACAAATTCTGTTGTATAACTGTGTTTATACATATCGCGGTAAGATTGGGGAGTCGAATTGGCTTTTATATATTTTAGCAGATAAATAACAAGCGGTACGGATACTGTAAGAAAAACAGCGATATAATCTGAATAAAAGGATTCAGCAATCGGAGAAACTGTTGTGAAAAAGCTTATGGCGACTGCCGAGGCGTTAACCGTAAAGTGGATAATAAAGGGATATATTATACGGTTGGTATATGAAAGCACGCAACCGAAAATTATTCCCATTGCAAATGTTCCCAACATATTGGGAACTGAAAAATGAAGCATAGAGAATAACAGGGAAGATATAAGTATACCGGCCTTGTTTCCATACTGTCTGAAGTAATTGAATATAATGCCTCTGAAAAGAATTTCCTCAAAAAGAGCCGGGAAAAGTGCAAAAGAGACAAGTGAAGCAAACAATGTATTGATGGAATTTGAAGCCGGGAGTTTAGAAGGTGTAACAACAGATAAACGTGAAAGCAATAAATTAACCGGCATATTAACGAGTATACTGATAAACTGAGTGCAGAGGCCCACAGCAACACATAGAAGCATCAGCTTATCAGGCTTTGTGTCTTCACAAAAATCAGTAAAGAAATCCTTATTTTCGTATTTAAGATAAAGATACGATGGTAAAAAGATGCTTAAAAGCGTACTAAGAGGTATTTGAATATACTCGTAAAACGGAGACGCAACAAAAGACGGGAAAAAAGCTTTTGAAATAACTCCCGTTATCAGTTGTATGAAAAATGAAAGTACCAGTATAAATCCAGGATTCATTTTACCCTTATTATCCTTTCTTCAGTTATTATTATGTCTGTTTTTACGTCTGTTGGTTCTGCGGTCAATTCATCAGCTATAAGACTTTCGTAGCAAAGAGCGGCTATGGGAATTTTATTTTTGTATTCTTTAAGAAAACGGTCATAATATCCGCCGCCGTATCCCAGTCTGTCTCCGTTTACTGTAAAGCATAATCCCGGGCAGATAATTAGACTTTTTTCAGCACCACTGAAAACTTCAGAGCTTTCATCCGGTTCAAGAATGCCGTAAGCACCTTTGGAAAGCTCGTTCAAGCTTTTTATACGTAAAGCCTTCATAGTCTTTGTGCCCGGAATGCACTTAGGTACATATACTTTTTTATTTAAAACGAGACAGTCTTTAATTATTCCGAGAGTATCGGGTTCGGAACCGAAGGAAACATATATAAACAGGTTTTCGGCATTGTTGAACTCAGTAAGATTATATAAATTCAGAATTATATTATTATCGTTTTGACGATTCTCTCTGTTTCTTATTTCCAGATATTTTTTTCTCAGTATTTTTTTATGCATAGATGGATTCGTAAACATTTTGTGCAGCATCTTTGCCTTTAAGATATTCTACTATTTTATATCCGAATTCAAATACAGCACCCATTGCCATACCCGTAATTATGTTATCTGAAGCAACGGCTTTATCCTGCGATATTTCCGCTCCCTTAAGCTCCGGTTCAAAAGAAGGATAGCATACAGCCTTTTTACCCGACAGATATCCAAGGTGACCGGGAATGCTCGGAGCGGCACATATTGCCGCTATCATAAGTTTGTTCTCATAACAGTATTTTACATACTCCATAACAACGGGATTGTTTTCCAGATTGGTAGTTCCGGGAAGGCCGCCGGGGAGTATTACTCCATCAAGGTTTTCCTTTGATATTTCGTCATAAGTGAGATCGGAAACTATCTTGATTCCGTGAGTTCCGCATACTGTTTTTTCCCCGGAAACAGTTTTAATATCTATTCCGGCACGGATAACATAATCGAGAGTTCCTATTGCTTCTGTTTCTTCAAAACCTTCTTCTAAGAATAAGTAAATCATTTTTTCCTCCTAATTTAAAAGCAGATTAATATATTTTTTTTCAGGCAGTTCAATATTTTTAAAATTAATTGCAGCCGAAAAGGGAAATGAATTACTGCATTGCGGATTATAAGCAGTTCTGACTGTCTTGCCGTTAAAGAAACCGGGTTG